>CBDTWX010000189.1:0-9864 GCA_965364305.1 uncultured Thermoanaerobaculia bacterium | reverse complement strand
GCAAAGCCCGACCGAGAGCCACCTGGGTGCGGAGGATCGACAGGACACGGTCGTTGTCCCACGGCTTTTCGATGAAGTCGCGTGCTCCGAGCCGAATCGCCTGGACCGCCACCTCGACGCTGCCCCAGGCCGTCATCACAACCACCGGGAGGGTGCTGTCGAGGCCCTGGATGGTGCCGATGAGCTCGAAGCCCTCGCTGCCCGAGGTCGTCTCACGGGCGTAGTTGAGATCGATGAGGGCGACGTCGAAGTCCTGCTCGGCGACCGCAGCCGCCGCCGCAGCCGGAGACTCGGCAGTGGCTATTTGGTATCCCTCCGGTTTGAGCAGCAACCTCAGCGACTCCAGCACGTCGGGCTGGTCGTCGGCGATCAGTATCGAAGACGGTTGGTCGATCTCTGTCACGGCACCCTCGGGTTGTTCATCCTACCGCAGTCTTTTCTACTCAACCGCCGGCAAGAACCCGAATTGGGCCGGGCCCCCAATTCAGCATTCGCACGCCGAATCGGAGATCCTGAAGCAGGTCAGGCATGGCGCCCACTCCTCGATCGGGCCTACATCGCCGCTTCCCGAACGGCGGCATCCGTCTCGTCGACGACCTGGCCGTCGAAGAGGTGGATCGTCCGCTGGGCGTACTTCAGATAGCGAGGATCGTGGGTCACCATGCAGATGGTGGCGCCGCCGGAGTGGAGGTCGGCGAGGAGATCCATCACCCGTTCACCGCTCCGGGAGTCGAGGTTGCCGGTCGGCTCGTCGGCGAGAAGGATCAGCGGCTTGCCGACCAGTGCCCGAGCCACGGCGACCCGCTGCTGTTGACCGCCGGAGAGCTGCGACGGGTAATGATTGAGGCGATGCTCCATGCCGACGTGCTCGAGAGCCTCCCGAACCATCGCCCTTCGCGCCGACGACGGTGTGTTGCGGTAGACCAGAGGCAGCTCGACGTTCTCGAAGACCGTGAGATCGCCGATCAGGTTGAAGCTTTGAAAAATGAAACCGATGGCCTGGTTTCTCAGTCGGGCGCGCTCACGGACGGTCAGCTGCTCCGCCGGATGACCGTTGAGCTGGTACTCCCCCTCGGTGGGTGTGTCGAGCAGACCCATGATCGAGAGCAGGGTCGACTTTCCGCCTCCGGACGGTCCGGCGATCGTGACGAAGTCGCCCTGTTCCATCTCGAGATGCACGTCTGACAGCGCGTGGGTCTCGACCTCGTCGGTCAGAAAGACCTTCTTGACGCCGGTCATGCGGATCAAAGGTGTGTCGTTGTTGCTCATGAGTCGCCCCTTCCAATCTGTCTAACGCAGTCGAATTCGGTCGTGGTCGTCCCACCGTGAGGTGTCGGAGAGGATGACCATGTCGCCCTCGTCGAGACCTTTGACGATTTCGATCGTCTCCACCGAAGCGCGGCCCAGGCCGACCTGGACCCGCGACGCGTGATTCCCATCGGCCTCGAGCCGGTACAGACCCATCGTCGCATTCTCCTGGCTCTGGACGGGCCGCCCGACGTAGAGAACATTCGTCAGGCGTTCGATCTCGATGGTGCCGTCCACGGCCATGTCGGGCCGTGCTCCGTTCGGGATCTCGCCGTCGAGCCTGACCTCCACCATCACCGTTCCTTCGAGCACCGAAGGATCGACCCGGGTCACGGTTCCGGCAACGATGCCGTTGCGGGTATCCACGGCCACCGTCTGTCCGGGGAGGACGTCTCGCGCCCGGGTCGCGGGCACCCTGAGCTCGGCCTCGAGCCGGGAGGGTTCGGCCACTCGGGCCAGCATCGTGCCCGCCATCACCTGCTGGCCGATCTCGACCGGGACCACCTGCACCACGCCGTCGATCCCGGCCCGCACCGCCAACTCCTCGAGCTGTTCGGATCGCAGACCGAAGAGCGCCCGCTGTTGATCGAGCTCGGCCCTTTTGGCCTCGAGCAGCGCCTGGTTGGCCCGCGCGGTCATCTTCAGCCTTTGGCCTTCGATCTCGCGACGGGTGGCCATGGCGTCGGCCACGGCCTCCGACGAGCGGAGCTGGATGTCTGAGATCAAACCCTTGTCGGAGAGCTCGCGGTTGGCCTCGGCCTGGAGGGTCGCCCGGATGGAGTCGGCGTCGACCTCGGCAACCCGTGCCTGCTGGTCGAGCTCGCTCGAGATGAGGCTCATGCGGGGGCTCTCGAGCTCGGCCTCCTCACGGCGGAGGGCGTTCTCGGCGTCCACCGCCGCGCTTTCGATTTCGGGGTTGATGAGCTCGAGGATGACATCGTCGGCTGCGACCCTTTGCCCCGGATCGACGAAGATCCGGTCGACGCGACCCGTGGTTTGGGCCTGCACCCAACGCAGCTCCTCGGGCACCAGGGTGCCGTGTCCCCGGACCTGCCGCAGCAGGGTGCCGCGCTCGACGGTGCCGATCCACACCGTGTCCCGGTCCACACCGGGCGCCGCCGGTTCGAGGCTGGCGACGGCCGCGGTCAATAAAACCAGCGCTACCACGGCCGCGCCTCCGATCAACCAGCGGTTGCGGCGTTTCTTTTCGGCGACACCGGTCCGGACAAGATCCATCATCACGCTCCCGACCCTGCACAACGCAAGGCGCGTGCCAGCATGGGTTGGACGCGGGGACCCGGTCGACGGTTGGATTTCGTCCGCCCCTGGGAGGGAAGTGTCCGGAATCGGACACCCGCAACGGCTGTTGCCCGATGACCCATCATTCGCTCCGCAGAACTTCGGAAGGCTCCGTTCGGGAGGCGCGCAGGGCGGGGATGAGGCTCGCCACGAGGGCCGCGGCGACGATGAGGGTCGGCACCACGACCAGGGTGACCGGGTCCAGCGGCTGCACGTTGTAGAGGAGGCCGCGCAGGGTTTGAGTCGCTGCGGCGGCCCCCGCCAACCCGATGACGACGCCGATCGCGACCGGAGCCAGGCCGTGCCGCACGACCATGCGGCGGACCTCCGAGGCATCCGCACCGAGGGCCATCCGGATGCCGATCTCGAAGGTGCGGCGGCTGGCCGCGAAGGCCACGACTCCGTAGACGCCGACCACGGCGAGGGTCAGGGCAATGCAGCTGAAGATGAAAAGGAGGATGGTCGGAAACTCGTGGTCACCCGCTTCGTTGGCTCGAATGTCGGCCATGGTGCGGAAGTCGTTGAGGGGTATCGAGGGGCCGATCTCGCGGATGAGCCGGCGAATGGGTTCGGCGAACAAGGCGGCGTCGCGCTCGGTGTGAACTACCAGAGCCATCGTCCGGCTGAAGTTGGTGATGAATGCATCCGGAGGCAGCTCGTCGACCGCGGTCTGGGCATGGTTGATGTAGAGGGTGGGATAGGTCTCCCGAACCAGATCCCGCTGCAGAACATCGGGCACCACGCCGACGATCTCGACCCAGGGCGTGTCCGTACCCCACAGCCGCACCCGCTGGCCGACCGCCGTGCCGAACTCGAGGTGCTCACGAGCGAAAGCCTGGTTGACCAGCGCGACCAGCGGTCTCCCCGCAGTGTCCTGTTCGTTGTGGAGGCGACCCCGGAGCGGCGCCAGTCCCAGGGTGCGGAAGTAGCCCGGAGAGGTGAGCTGGAGGTAGGTGTGGGGCGACTCGCCGATGGTTTCGACCTCGCGCCCCTCGATCTGGATCGAGTAGGTCCCGAAACCGCTGGCGAGCGGAAGCTGGCGCACGATTCCCGCCGACACGACGCCGGGCAGCGCCTCGACCCGTTCCATCAGCTCCTGGTAGAAACCGACGATTTGGGTGCCTCGCGAGTAGACGGCCTGAGGGAGCGTGATCCTCGTGGTCAACACGTTCTCGGTTCGAAAGCCGACGTCCACCCGGCTGAGCTCGCCGAGGGTTCTGATCATCAGGCCGGCGCCGACGACCAGCACCACCGACAGCGAGATCTCCGCGATGACCAATGCCTGGCGGAGCCTGCTACGGCGTCCTGCGGCGATCGTGCGTGAGCCGCCCTGCGGACTCTGGTCTGCAATATGACGAGGGCCCTTGAGGGCAGGCAGGAGGCCGGCCAACAGACCGGCTGCGATCGAGAAGGCGGCCGCGGCGGCGACAACGCGGAGGTCGGTGGTGACGTTGTCGGCCCGAGGCACCGCATCCGCGGTCAGGGTGAGCAGCGCCTTGGTCCCGAGGTAGGAGAGCAACAGACCGACGGCGCCGCCTGCGATCGAGAGCAACAGACACTCGGTCAGGAGGTGTCTCGCGAGGCGGGGCCGGGAGGCCCCGAGGGCGGTGCGAACCGAGAGCTCGTGGCCGCGGCTCTCGGCGCGGACGAGCAACAGATTGGCGACATTGGCGACCGCGATCAAGAGCACGAAGATGACCGCGCCCATCAGGATCAACAACGGCGCACGGGTCGAACCGATCCGGGACTCGAGCAGGGTGATCGCCGAGACGCCGTACTGAAAGTCCTTGTAGTTTTCCGGGTACTCCTCGATGATGCGCTCACCATATGCCCTGAACTCGTTCTGGGCGACCTCGAGTGGGACGCCGTCCTTGATGCGGGCGATCACGAAGTAGAGGTGATCGGTGCGCAGGCCCGTGGCCGAGACATCGAAAAAGAGGGGCCGCCAGACATCCACCTCGGGGTCCGGAAACTCGAAGCCGGACGGCATCACGCCGATCACGGTGTAGGGTTGCGAGTCGAGAACCACCTTGTGACCGATCACGTCCGGTTGTCCGCTGAAGTGGCTCTGCCAGAGACCATGGCTGATCACCACGACGTCGGCGTCCGGACGCTCGTCGTCGGGAGTGAAACCGCGGCCGAGCTCCGGTTGGACCCCGATCACGTTGAAGAACTCACAGCTCGAGTTGACGCCGAGCACGAAGAGCGGCTCCGGCGTGTCGCCGAGATAAAACCGTTCGTACTGATAGGTCATCACCGACTCGATGCTCATGATCTGTTGCCGATAGTCGAGGAAGTTGGCGGCGGCGTTGGAGTTCGAGACCCGGCCCTGGAACTGGGTCCGGACCCTGACCAACCGTTCGGACTCGGGGTAGGGGAGGTCGCTGAGGAGCACGCCGTTGACGACGCTGAAGATCGCGGTGCAGGCGCCGATCCCGAGGGCCAGGGTGAGGATCACCAGGATCGAGAACGACGGGGTCCTCGCGAGGTGACGAAGCGCGAAACGGATTTCTGTCAGCAGTCCATCCATGGCGAATCCTTTCCTTTACTCCGTTCTCAGCACGATCATCGGCTCGACCCGTGCGGCGCGGCGCGCGGGCAGCCAGACGGCGAGCGCGGCGATGAAGAAGACCACGAGAGCGGTACTCGAGTAGGTCAGCGGGTCGTGGGCGGCAACGCCGAACAGGCGGCTCGTCAGCACCCGCGTCAGCATCAAGGCGCTTGCGGAGCCGACCAGCAACCCACCGGTCACCGGGGCGAGCCCCTGGCGCATGATGAGGGCCACCACCTTGCGGGTCGTGCCGCCGAGGGCCATGCGAATCGCGACCTCGCGGACCCGCAGCCCGACCGAATAGCTGACGACGCTGAAGACGCCGACTCCGGCGAGCGCGAGACCGACGGCCGCGAAGAGCAGCAGCAGCGAGGTGACGATCCTGGTCCTGGCCAGCGAGCTGCTGACCACGTCGGTCATGGTCTGGACGTTGAAGACCGGAAGCTCGGGATCGATGCTCTGGATGGCCTCGGTCATCGGTGTGGCCAGTCGGCCGGCGGAATCAGTCGCCGAACGGACCACGAAGGTGGCCCACTCGAATCCGGATTGCGCCACCGGTATGTACATCTCGGGCCCTGTTTCCTCGGCTAGGGCGATGTGGCGGACGTCGCCCACCCCCCCGACGATCGTGTCCCATTCCGCCTCCGGGTCGGCGGGATCCCAGCCGGTCATGCGACGACCGACCGGGTCGCCCGGCGGCGCGAGCTGGCGGACAAAGGTCTCGTTCACAACGGCGACGGAGGATGACTCACTGGTGTCGCTCTCCCTGACGAAGCGACCGGCCACCAGCTCGAGGCCCGCCGCCTCGAGGTAGCCCGGGCTGACGAACCGCATCTCCACCAGAGGCCGCTGATCGTCGGGCCCGGGGGCGGGGGCGCCTTCGACGTAGGCGCGCGTCGAGATACGCCGCCCGAACAGGGGCAGCGGGTAGACGGTCCCCGCCGCCTGAACACCGGGGATCGATTCGATCTCTTCGAGCGCTCGCCGATAGAAGTCGATACGAGTGGCCTCGTCTGCGTAGCGTTCGTCGGTGAGGGCCACCTCTGCGGTCATCATCCGGTCGCTCTCGAACCCCGGATCGACCTCCATGAGGTTGATGAAGGTCCGAATCAACAGGACGGCGCCCGCGAGCAGGACGACGGAGAGCGCGATCTCCGCCACCACCATCGAGATGCTCACCACCGACGAGCCTCCGCTCACGCTGCGATCGGCCTCGCGCAGCTCGGCCATGATGCGGTCCTCCCGCGAGCGGATCGCCGGCAAGACACCCGTCAAGAGACCGACCGACATGGAAATCAGCACCGCTGCTCCGAGAACCCCGACATCGAACCCGATGCCGTCGCTGCGGGGGATGAGCTCAGCAAACCGCAGCGCCAGCAACCGGGTGCCCAGGCGAGCGAGCACGAGACCGACCACGCCGCCGCCGAAGGCCAGGACGGTGCTTTCGATCATCGCCAGGCGAACCAGGTGTCCGCGGTTGGCGCCGAGCGCATGGCGCATGGCGAGCTCGCGTTGTCGCGCTGCGGTTCGCACCGAGAGCAGGATCGTCACGTTGGCCGACGCGATCAACAGAACGCACGCAACCCCGGCGAGGAGGAGTAGGAGGGAGGGCCTGATGCCGCCGATGATCGTCTCCTTGAGCGGCTCCAACGCGACCACCCGGCCCTGCTCGGAGTCGCGAAACTCGCGTTGGATCCACTCGTTGATCGACTGGAGGTCGGCCCGTGCGTCGGCTCTCTGAACTCCCTGACGCAGGCGGCCGATCGGACGGACCCAGCCGTGGCCCCGGTCCTCCTCCTCGGGCTCGATGGCGATGGGGAGCCAGACCTCGGTCTCCCTCGGATAGGCGAGGGCCACGGACGCCACGCCGACGATCGTGTGGGCGCGGCCGTTGACGACGACGGCTTTTCCGAGCACATCCTTCGCACCGCCGAACCTGCTCTGCCAGAGACCGTGGGAGATCACCGCGACGAGATCGCTGTTGGGGGCGTCCTCCTCCACCCTGAAGCCTCTGCCGAGCTGGGGAGGGATCCCCATGACGTCGAAGAAGCTGGCGGAGACCCGAGCGCCCGCCACTCGCTCCGGCGATGCGTTGCCGGTGATATTGAGATTTTCGCGAAACGTCGCTGCGATCCCCTCGAACGATGTGTTGCGCTCGACATAGTCGAGAAAATCGAGCGCCGACATCGGGTAGCCCGAGGTGCCGAGCTCCGGGAGGGTCAACCCGATGATGACCAGCTGGTCGGCATCCGGGTAGGGGAGGGGCTCGACCAGGACGGCGTCGACGACCGACCACACTGCGACCGACATCCCGATTCCGAGACCGAGGGTGAGGATCGCCACCGTCGAAAACCCGGGATGCCTGAGCAGCATCCGGAGTGCAAAGTGGAGGTCTCTGAACATGGCGGCTGCGTTCTCCTCTCCCGGCAGGTTTTGGCTCCCACCGGCGGTCCGCTTGCCCAGTTACGAGCAAGTTTCGTGCCGGGGGACCGCCCTCCCGCCCACCCCAAGAAAATTCGGAATTCGGAATTCGGAATTCGGAATGCCGCCCACCCACCCAGATTCCAACGACCTGTAGGTTCTTGTTCGAATTGACACGGTGATGCAGCCGTCTGTCATTCCGAGGAGTCCGACGACGAGGAATCTGGGTGGGTGGGCAGAAGCGCGCTGCCAAGAGCCCCCACCCAGATTCCTCCAAGGACGTCGGACGTCCTTGTTCGGAATGACATCTTGCGGCGGTGGTTGTCGGATCCTCGAAGGTCATCATATTCAGCTGTTTACGCGATCTGTTCTTTGGGAGTGAGGCCACCCCGCTGGCGGCAGCGATCCGTGGCCGAGGCCGGTATGGTTGGGCGGGTGGCGGCCGGCCATTCGGCCACTCGCTGGCGACGGTGCGTCACGACGGCCTCCGGCCGTCCGTAACGGCCGAGCCGAGGAATCTCTGGGTAGGTGGCGGATCCGGCTTCGCTTGCAGCTACGCCGTGACAAGTCGAGTATCTGGCATCCAGTCGATCGGGCACGGAGACGGAGACGGGCACGGAGACGGGTAGTTGACTCGAGGTCATCAGAAAAACTGTCCGGTAGCGGGATTTGTCTTCCCACATCCGGACAGGGGAAAGCGCGACCCGGTCGGGTTATGATGCGCCGGATGCGAACCGACGACTTCGATTTCGATCTGCCGATCGAGAGGGTGGCGCAGGCGCCCGCGCCGCGAGGTTCATCGCGGATGATGGTGCTCGATCGATCCAAAACCTCGGTTCAACACTCGACGATCGGTCGTTTGCCGAGCCTGCTCGCCCCCTCCGATCTCCTGCTGCTCAACGACACCAGGGTTATACCGGCGCGGCTCCGCGCCCACCGGCCGACGGGGAGGAAATTCGAGCTGCTGCTTCTGCGCCGCCTCACCGACGACCGTTGGGAGAGTCTCGTCCGTCCCTCGGCTCGCACCCGCAATGGCGAGAAGCTGGTGCTCGAGGACGGCGGGTCAGCATACCCCATTGAGGCCCTCGGCGAGGGCCGCTGGATCCTCCGTTTCGATCCGCCTCTCGATCTCGCGCGGCTCGACCGGCTCGGCGAAATGCCTCTGCCGCCCTACATCGATCGGCCCGACGGCGCCGTCGAGGCGGATCGCGGCGACTATCAGACGGTCTACGCCTCGAACCCCGGTGCGGTGGCCGCGCCGACCGCGGGTCTGCACTTCACCGAGGAGCTGCTCGACGAGGTCCGACGGGCCGGCGTCGAGACCGCCTTTCTGACCCTGCACGTGGGCCTCGGCACCTTTCGGCCGATGCAGACGGAGGAGATCGAGGACCACGAGATGCACGACGAGTGGTACCACCTGTCGAAAGAAACTGCCGAAACCGTGAACTGCGCGCTCGACGATGGCCGTCGCATCGTCTGCGTCGGTACAACCACGGTGCGCGCTCTCGAGGGCGCACTCGAGGCGGGAAACGGCCGGGCGCGCCCGGGACACGGGTGGACCAGGCTCTACGTGACGCCCGGTTTCGCGTTCCGCGGGGTAGGGGCGATGCTCACCAACTTTCACCTCCCGCGTTCCACCCTCCTCGTCCTGGTGAGCGCCTTCGCCGGCCGCGAGCGGGTGCTCGACGCGTACCGCGAGGCGATCGCTGAGGGCTACCGGTTTTTCTCCTACGGCGATGCGATGTTCATCGTGTAGAGGGTGAAGCAAGAATTCGGAATTCGGAATTCGGAATTCGGAATGACCGCCCACCCACCCCGTGCCCGTCTCCGTTTCCGTGTCCGTGCCCGATTTGCGTGTTCGCCGGAAAGGTCGGAGGTCGGAATTCGGAATTCGGAATGACCACCCACCCACCCCGTGCCCGTCTCCGTTTCCGTCTCCGTGCCCGATTTGCGTGTTCGCCGGAAAGGTCGGAGGTCGGGATGAGGAATGAGGAATTCGCGCCCACCGACCCCAACCAAATGTCATTTCGACCGAGCGAGCGCAGCGAGCGAGTGGAGAAATCCATGGGGTGGCCGCTGGAAATCGTTGCCGTGGACAAACCCACAGATTTCTCGACTCGGCCTGCGGCCTCGCTCGAAATGACAGAATTTGCAGCACGAATGGTGGAGAGAATCTCGCGAACCGGCCTCGCCGCTGTTGCTGATCACCGTTGCTGTTCACCGTTGCTGATCACCGTTGCTGATCACCGTTGCTGATCACCGTTGCTGATCACCGTTGCTGATCA
>CBDTWX010000188.1:0-9873 GCA_965364305.1 uncultured Thermoanaerobaculia bacterium | reverse complement strand
AGGGTTCCCACATGAGACGTACTCTGATTTCGAGCATCGCCCTCCTGATCGCGGCCATGACCTGGGCGGAATTGTCCGGGCACAGCGCGATCATCGAACCGCCGCCTCCGCCGCCGGTGAGCTTGGCGCCAAGAGCTCCGTTCTCTCGCGCGATCTGGATCAGCTCCTCGAGCTCCCAGCTCGAAACCTGGAGGCCGTTGAGAAGCCCCTGGCACACGTTCATGAGCTCGCCGAGGCGTTCGAGGTCGTGTCGCTTGAGCGCGCCGATGGCCTGCAGGGTGACCGCGTCGATGCCTTTGATGACGGTGTCATAGACATCGCGGTTCCTCTCCCGGCCGTCTCTCACCCGAGCGACCATCTTGGCGGTCAAGCTTTCGATGCCAGTCATACCGACGACGAAAGTGATCGGTTCCCTCAGGTCCAGGCGTTGGATTTCCGGTGGCTGCCCCTTCCGGTAGATCAGCGGCTGTCCAAAGGTGGCGACGGTGTTGTCGATGCCGGAGGGCGTCCCGTGGGCGACCTCCTCGCACTTGAGGGCAAGAGCGTTGACCTGGTCATCCGAGAGGCCGAGCTCGAAGTGGCGGTCCATGGCACGAATGATGGCCACCGCCACCGCGGCGGAACCCCCGAGACCCATGGCCCGCGGAAGCTCCGAGTAGACCTCGATTCGCATCGAGCGATCGGTCAGGCCGAGCTCTCTCAGAATCAGCGCTGCCGGCACCTCGAATGAACGCTGTTTCGAGGGGTCCGTGCGGAGACGTTGCTCGACACCCCAACGCGGCACGACCAACCACACTCCATCGTCTTCGTCGACCACCCGGGCGCGCACGGCAAGCGGCACCGGTGCGGCGATCGCCCGGCTGCCGTAGACCACCGCGTGCTCACCGAAAAGAATGATCTTGCCGTGACCGACCGCCATCTCGGCGCGATCTTCGTGGCTGATGGACTGGCCCATTTGATTTCTGACCTGCCGGACGAGTGCCTTGGCCTTCCAAATCTTGACCTCGCCCGAATCCACCAGTTTTTTGACGACCGAGTCGAAGATTTCCGGCGTTGCCCCGGCGGCGGTTGCCACGCTGCGCGCATGGAGCGTCATGTGACCGCGCTGAATGCCCTCGGTGACGAGGGCTCGGAGCGCCGAGAAGTTCTGCGCCAAACCGACCGCTGCCATCAACTCGGCGAGCTCTCGCGAGGACTCGACTTTCGAGAGGCGGAGATTCATCGCCACGGAGGGATTCGACTGCAGCGGACCGCCGACAATGCCGACCCTGATCGGGAGCTCGATCTCACCGACCAGTGAACCATCGTCAGCCTTGGCCCAACGGGACAGCGAGGTGTAGTGAGAGCCGCGGGCCGCGTAGGCGTGGGCGCCGGCCTCCACCGCCCTCCAATCATTACCGGTGGCCAGGGCCACAGCGTCGATCCCGTTCATGATGCCCTTGTTGTGGGTTGCCGCGCGGTAGGGATCGATCGCAGCGAACTGGCTGGCGATGACGATACCGTCGCGCACCTGTTCCCCGTCGTAGCCGTTGTTTCCGAGGTGCTCCACCGGGATCTTGACGTTGGCACGCACCAGCGATCGATCCGCCAGATTCGACAGTATTCGCAGAAATACCCTTCCGCCCGTGATGCTTTCGACAAACGAGGCAATGCCTTCGCACATCGTGTTGACCAGATTCGCGCCCATCGCATCACGGGTGTCGACCAGCAGGTGAACCACCATCATCTCTGCGGTTTCACTGCTTGCCGGGTGGAGGATGACCTCGAGGTCGACGGCGCCACCGCCCCGTGCCACCATCCTCGGGTGGAGGCTGTTGGCGAGGTTGAGCACCTCTTCCTTTCGCCGTTCCAAAAGCTGACGGGCCTGGGTTGGATGGGGCACATCGACGAGCTGGATCTGGCCGATCATAATCGGATCGGAGCTCGAAGCGTCGATGCCTCCCGCGATCCGGGCCGTTTTGGCGGCGAAGCTGAGGGCCGCGACGATCGACGGTTCCTCGACCACCAACGGAACGACATAGTCCTTGCCGTTGACGAGGAAGTTGAGACCGAGGCCGATGGGGAGGCCCATGACTCCGATGACGTTTTCGATCATCGTGTCGGCGTCGTTCACATCGAGAATCGTCTCGCCGTTGACCAGGGCCTTGTAGTCCTGCGAAGAGAGGTGGCCGCGGTCTCGGACCGTTCGGACGCGCTCTTTCACCGACAATTTATGAAACGAAGGTATACAGGAGTTGCTCACGTGTCGTTCGATTCCTTTCGAGTGGGGGTCATGTCGATTTGAGGAGGTTCCTTCCGTCGTCCGACTCGCAAAATCGGCTCCAGAACTGTTCGGCCGGTGCCTCTCCCGCAGGTCTCGCTATGAAGCACGAGCCGCGTTTCGAGATCTCGCTTGGTTGTTGGAGGCCCACACGTTTCATCACCGCATCCTCATCGAGTACGAGTGGTCGGAACTATACCCCAAATAATGGAACCGTTTAAAGCTAGTCGGAATTCCAGACCCCACCACCCATCCTCCCTGGATCAAAGCATATGGTGCAGGGCACGCACACACGTCTGCGACCAATGCACCTTGAACTTTGCTTGGGAGCTTCGAGAAGTGGGCTACTCCAACAACCTCGACTCGAAGAATTCCCAGATCCGGCGGCGCATCCAGTTGAATCCGAGCGGAGTCATGGAGTAGAACGCAGGCTCGTGATCGTAGTTCATGCTGATGCGTTCGGGTTTGCCGAGCGCCAGCCAGAGATCTTGGCGTGAGCGCTTCGGCACGCATTTGTCGCGTTTGGCGTCGATGATCAAAACCGTCCGGGGGTCGACCCGGTTCGGGTAGTTGGCCGGGTCCACCACGCTGGTGATCGGTTCGAGCTGGGCTGCGAGTTTCTCCCTGTCCCAACCGAAGCTCCCGGCAGCTATTTCCTGCACGCTGGTGGATCGTTTGCCGTCGCAATTGGCGATGATCGAATGGAGATGGCTTCCCCCCATGACCGAGACCGTGGCCGCCAACCGGGGTTCTTGGGTGGTGATGGTTCCCGCGACGACCGCGCCGAGGCTGAAGCCGATCAGGCCGATCCGGCCGGGGTCGATTTCGGGACGCTGCTCGGCCCAGTCGATGAGTCGGCGCACGTCGACGATGGTGACCCGCTGGCGTTCGACAGCCTCGCGCCACAGCTCGAGGAACTCGGACTCATCCGCAGCAGCGACAAAACCGGACCAGTCCGCCAGGTAGCTGTCACCCTGGACGTAGAGCACGTGAACGGCGCCCCCGCTCTGCCGCTGGATGCTCGCGCTCATCTTCCGCGGTGGATAGGTAAAGGAGCCCCAGATCGGGAGGACGATGACCAGCGGCCTCGGCCCCGGCAGGGTACTGCGGTAGTACCTCGCCGTGACGAGGTTGCCATCCTGGCCGTTGTCGCCGACCGAAGGCATTTCGATGAGCCGAAGCTCGTAAATTGGTAGAGCCCCTGCGCCGTCCACGTGGTTGGTGAAAGGGACAAAGGTCTTTGGGTATCTGAACGCAGGAGCGGCGTCGAAGGATTGGCTCACCTGCACGTCTTTGGCATCGGTGTACGGCGTCCTGACGTGGCTCGTAAAGCATGCAGATGACACAGCGGAGGCCACCACTGCCGCCGTCACGAGGTAGGCGCCTAACCTCTTTGGGGTTCGAACGGGGCCGGCACGCATCGCCGCGTGCAGGTTATGGTCGTCGTTCATTTACGAGCGGGGTTTCGGTAGCAGTTTCATTTCGAGGACATTCTAACCCGAGCGTCAAGACGGCAGTTCTTTTTGATTCACCCGCCCGTCCGTCCGTCCAAATTCAAGATGCAGGATGCGGAATGCGGCTTTGCGAACGCCTGATTTCAGACCCTGCCGCTGATCTCTGCCGCTGATCCCGAAACTGATCGCTGACGACTGCCGCTGTCCACTGTCGCTGTTCACTGTCGCTGCGCCTGCCACTGCTCCGGACGCTGTCGCTGCATCCTGCGCCCTGCATCCTGCTGCGTCCTGCATCGGGTATCTGGGTGAATGGTCAGAAGTCAAATCCCAATCCAAAAGTCATTCGGAAGTCGTCCTGCTCGGGTAGAATGCCGTCTGAATCGGCGCGCGGATCCTGGATGCGATCCCAGACAAAGGTCACGTCGAAGTCGAGCAGGCTGGTGATTTCGAACTCGAGGCCGGTCACCAGGTGGTGGGTGTAGGTGCCGGACTCCTGGTTGACGATCAAGAACCGGTAGTCGAAGACGAAGTCGATCGCTTTGCTGAGCTCGTGATCGTAGATGGTGCCGATTACCAGCGCCGGCGTGTCCGCCGAGTCGGTTTCTCCCTCCAACACATCGTCGAAGGTGGTCGTCTGGTACGAAACGCCGCCGTTGAGCTCCCAATCGATCTTCTTGGTGGTCATGATCTGATAGCCCAGACCCGCGCCGAGCGTCCACCGTGTGCTGATATTTTGGAATGGGTCGGTGTAAAACTCTCCAGCCACCGGGGACCAGAAGAAGCGCTTCGAAATATAACGATTCCAACCTACAGTGACGCGTTGGTTGTCGGCCGTGACGACACCCCCGGTGCGGTTGAAGTTGCCCAGGTAGTCGAAGTTGACTCGAGTTTTTGGAGTTCGCCGTTTGAAGGATGCTTTCGAGCTGAACTCGGTCTGCTCGGAGTTGCCCTGGCGGACGTTGGCGCCAAGGGTGAGCTTCCCGGACCAGTAATTGATCTCCTTGGGTTCGCCGGCAGTGAGGGTCAAGACCCGGGAACGGTCGAATGTCTGATCCTCTTGGCCCATGACTCGGACCGCGCCCCCATCGACGAAGAGCTGCCCGATTGCTACGATATTGTCGAGCAGACCAACCTGCATGGTGCCAGCGGAGCGCACTTCCTTGACATCCTCCCAGTCGAGGGTCAGCAGGTCGAGCTCCTTACTGTCGAACTCCAGCTTGTCATTGTACAGCGCGATGATCTCGCCCTTGAGCCACTCCCCCGAGGTCAGCTGGATCCAGTCGAAATCGTCCGGCATCGGTGGAGGTGGGTGCCAGCCCGTCTGACCGTCATCGGCCAGCGCCGGGCTCACGGCAAACATGATCATGGCGATCACGGCAGCGAGCCTCCGCGCCTTGAGTTCAGGATTTCGCATGGTGACGGTCATGGAGAACCTCCGATACATTCATATCTCTCTGCACCAAATCAACCGAGGCACGGCTTTCATTCCCGCCTCGCGCAAGAGGAACGCGTGGCGGCCGGCCGGTGGGCATCGGCAACCAGTGGCAGGGTCAGGATCAGCGACAGGAGACAGCCACAGCGATCAGCGGCAGTGACCAGCGGCCGGGATCAGCGCAGGATGGTCCCCTCCGGGTCGTTCTGTGACGAAATCTGCGTTCATCTGCGTGATCTGCGGTGACTCCACGGATGGGTGGGCGGAACGTTCGAACGTTGAACGTTGCAACGTTTGATCGTGGTGATTGGCGGTGGGCGGATCGGAACTCAAAACCAAAAACTAAAAACGCAAAACTTGTGCGGGGGATGGGCGGGAGCTCACCACCCCCGCACGGGGTGCCACTCATCGACGATATCGGTGCCGCGGAGCACCTCGTAGGTGTCGAAGCAGGCGGCCGACAGGCAGGAGTGGTTGGGAAAGACCCGGAGGCAGGTGCCGGGCCGGAGGGCTTCAACTCCCGGACCGGTCAGGGTCCCGTGCTCCTGGCTCAGCGAAACGATACGAAGTCCCGGCAGCGGGTGCTGGTCTTCAACCGTGACGACGAGGCCGAAACCGCACTCCGGTCTGACGTGGGTCGGTCCCGTATCATTGCTGAGGGCTAGGGCGCCGGCGTCGATCACCGCTCGCCCGCGTTGGTGATCGGCACTGATCACGGTCGCCAGCACCGAAAATGCCACCTCATCGACCTGGCAGGTACGGATGGCGGTCTGAAAGACGTCGTAGAAAATGTAGTTGCCGGGCCGGACCTCGGTGATGTGCATGAGATCGTCGATCGCCCGCATGGTCGGTGTCGCGCCGATGCTCACCTCGGCAACCGGGACACCGTGATCGCGCAGCTCGGCGGCTAGAGCAGTCATCAAATTGCGTTCCTCACACGCCACCTCGAAGGCTTCGGAGCGGGTTCGGGCGCCGTAGGCGTGACCGGCGTGGGTGAGCAGGCCGCGAAAATCGATCGTGTCAGAATCCGCGAGATGCCGTGCCAGAATCTGGGAGACGTCGCCCTCCGGATCGACGCCCGAACGGCCTCCGCCGCAGTCGATCTCGAGGTAGACCGGGAGGACCGCGCCCTGGGAGCCAGCAGCCTCTTCAATGGCGAGAATCGTTTCGCGATGGTCCACGAGGAGGTTGAGGGCTTCGATCTCGTTATGGAGGTCGATTGCCTCAGTGATTTTCTGCGGTGCGATCGGCACCGCATAGGTGATGTTCGAGAAACCGCCCGCCGCAAACGCCTGTGCCTCGGCGAGCGTCGAAACGGTCACACCACCAAAGTGGAGATCGGTCTGAATCCGGGCCGCCTCGATGCATTTGTGGGTCTTGACGTGGGGCCGAAGACGCACGCCGAGCCGCCGCGCCTTGTCGGCCATGTGTTCGGCGTTTCGTTCGAGCCGATCCAGATCCACCAACGCACAGGGTGTGGCGAGGTCGTCGAGACGCATGAAGGGAGAGTATCAGACTGACGAGAGGTTTGAACGATGAACGTCAGGACGTTGCACGATAGAACATGAAAACGTGGGTGGAGTCGATTTCGGCAAGAGTCAGCGCTGCTGCGCGTATTTCCGTCGCAGCTCCCGCCTCATGAGCTTGTTCGAGGCCGTTCGAGGGAGCGAGTCGACGACCACCAGATCGTGAATCTTGAAGAGCGGGTTGAGCTCGGCTGCGATCATTCTGCCGAGCTCGCGACAGAGATCACCGGAATCCTCTCCCTCTGCAAGGACCGCAAAGACCACCAACCGTTCCGCTCCCTCACCTTCGGTCTGGACCGCAATTGCGGCCGATTCGAAAACGGCGCAGTGCCGATCGAGCAGCCTTTCAAGCTCGAGCGACGAGATCTTGACCCCGCCGAGGTTCATGGTGTCGTCGGCTCGGCCCTGCGCCCGGAAGTAGCCTCCGGGCAGCCGCGCCACTCGATCGCCGTGGCGACGCAGTACCTCGCCGTTCGGTCCCGCCGGACATCCGGCGTAGTAGACCACATCGTGGTCGCGGTTGAGAAGCTCCTGCGAGAAACCGATCGAAGGCGGCACCACAAAGACCTCTCCCTCGTTGTTCTCGGCGACGGGCCCGCCGCCCTCGTCGAGGATGACGAGGTCGAGACCGAGAGCGGGTGTCGAGAAGGTGGCCGGGGAGGCCGATTGTACGACGGTGCCGGTCAGGTGGCCGCCACCGATCTCGGTGCCTCCGCAGTACTCGATGACCGGCGCCCGGTAGCCGGAGCGGCTCATGAGCCACAGATAGTCGCGGCGGTTGGAGGGTTCGCCGGTCGAGCTGAAGGTGCGGACCATCGACCAGTCGACGTCTTTGCAGGCGTCAGAGTCTCGCCACGTTCTCACCAGCGACGGTACGACCCCGAGCATCGTGACGCCGGCGCGTCGGACAAAGTCGGTGAAACCTCGCCCTGTCGGCAGACCCTCGTAGAGGGCGATGCAGGCGCGGTTGATCAGTGTGGCGTAGATCAGCCACGGTCCCATCATCCAGCCGATGTTCGTCGGCCAGGCAACGACGTCGCCGGGCCGGATGTCCTGGTGGAAATGACCGTCCATGGCGCATTTGATCGGGGTCAGCTGGGTCCAGGGGATGGCCTTGGGATCCCCCGTCGTGCCGGAGGAGAATAGGATATTCGTTGTGTCGTACGGATCTCCCGTCACCGCGTCGAAGAGCGCGCTTTCACTGAGGAATGCCCTCCACGACAGATCGCGATCGCGAAGCGCAGGGGCGCTTCTTTCATCCATGGGAATGACAATGGCCCTCGGCGCGCCGGCTTCGCAGATCTTTTCATACAGGGCAATCGTCCGCCCGCCGCGGGTGAAGCGATCGACCGTGATGATTCCGACGGCATCTGCGATTTCGAGCCGGCGCCGGACCTCCGGCGGAGCAAAGCTGTCGGCGATCGACACCACCGCGCAGCCTGCGCGGACGATCCCGAGATAGGCGGCCACGCACTCGATATTCATCGGCATGTAGAGGGCGATCGCGTCGCCGGTAGAGAAGCCGTGTTCTCGGAGGCCGTTGGCGACCCGGTTGACCAGCGCCTCGAGCTCGCCATAGGTCACGGTGGCGATCGCGTCGGTGCCTTCCCGCCCGAAAGCAATCGCGATCGTGCAGTCCGAGGGCTGGAAGCAGCTGTTGGTGATGTTGAGTCGGGCTCCGCGAAACCAGTCCGGCTGGGCCGGCCCGTGGCAGAGGTCGAGCACCGTGTCGGCCTGTCTTTCGAAGACGATGCCAAGCCGTTCGACCGTGTGGCGCCAGAATTGGTCGCGGTAGGCGGCAGACCAGCGGTGAAGATCGCTGTAGGCGCCGAACCCGAGTTCCCCCATGACCACACCTATGTTGGACGTTGTGATGTGTTTGTCATCGGGCACCCACACCGGAGGCGGGGGAAGGGAGTCGTCTCGATCGGAGAATATCTCGTTGAAACGTGCCCACTGCTCGTCAAACGGAGTTTCGGGGCGGCGGCGCACCTCGGCGACGAAGTTCCGCCAGCGGTGGGTGTTTGTTTCAGGCTTCATCGGGCAGGGGGACGGACACCGGCGCGGAGACGGGTCATGACCGTTCCACCCGGACAACTTCCTCGTCGGGCACGAGATCCAGCAGGTGATCGGTCGCCGCGGCGACCTCGTGACCATCGACGGCTTCGAGGCTGATCCACAGACGGTGGTCGACATCTTCTCCGAATCTCGGATAGGAGCCGACCTTGACGGTCGGATGTTCTTCGGCCAGTCGGCCGAGGAGGGGCGCGACTCGGCTCTCGTCCGAGTTCAGGTACACGCAGTGCAGCACCTTTGGCGTCCCGGTGAGCTCTCCGCGCAGGCTTGGCAGCTTGGCCGCGAAGAGCCGGGGAACACCCGGGAAGAGATAGACATTTTCGTAGACCACAAGGGGCAACAAGCCATCGTCACCGTAGAGGAGGCGCGAACCCTCCGGCATCTCGGCCATCCGAAGGGCGGACTCGGTAAAACGGCCTCCCCAGTAGGCGCGGATCATCGCCTCGAGCTCGGGGTGAACCACAACCCCGACCGAGAATGCGGAGGCCACGCCCTTGATGGTGCAGTCATCGTGGGTCGGGCCGACGCCGCCCGAGGTGAAGACCACGTCGTACTTCGCCGAGCATGCCGCGACCTCGTTGGCGATGCCCTCGCAATCGTCCCCGATGACGACGATTCGCTCCAGATCGACGCCGAGCTCGGCCAGCAGATCGATCAGCAACGGAGTGTTGGCGTCGCGCACCTTGGCGCTCAAGATCTCGTCGCCGATGATGATGGCCGCTGCGGTGGTCATGTCTTAGAAAAGCCTCGCGCCGAAGAGCGAACCGTGAAAGAAGACGAGGGCCGCGAAGATTGCGAACGCGATGACCATCAGCGGGAACGCGAGCTCGTCCGAAGCGACGCGGTTACGGCGGCGCAGAACGGCGCCAAACGGCATCACCGAGGTCTGGCGACAAAACTCGACGTAGGCCTCGCCCTTTTCCCGTGTCTTCCGAGCGTCCTGGTGGTAGGGGCCGAGCACGCCGACGGCGAGGAAAGAACCGAAGAAGGCGAGATCACCGAGGGTGCTGTTGGTCAGGACGTGAGCCAGGGCCCACAGGGCGATTCCCATGTTCATCGGGTGGCGAGTGATTCGCAGGATTCCCCGCGCCTCGATCTTGCCGGGCACCATGCTGGCGGGGCTCG
>CBDTWX010000187.1:0-9876 GCA_965364305.1 uncultured Thermoanaerobaculia bacterium | reverse complement strand
TTCTCGCGATCGAAAGCTGGCTGAGGGAGAACGAGATCGCGGATTGGCAGTTGGGTGGCGGTCCGGTCTTCAACGCTCGGTTGGCGGAGCTGCTCGAGTCCGATGCGATTCGAGTGTTGCCGTTGGCGGCGTTGGTCATCGTCTCGGTTCTCATGCTCTCGACCCGAAGTCCGACAACCGCACTGTTGATCCTGGTGCCGTTGACCCTGTCGCTGTTGTGGCTGGGCGGGTCGATGGGGGTGATGGGTGTGCCGGTCTCGATCATGAGCCTGGCCATCGCGCCACTGGTGATCGGCATCGGGGTCGATGACGGCGTGCACCTGCTTGCCTCGTGGAATCGTAGCGGCGGAGATCTCCGCGAGGTCTTCGCCGAAACCGGTGTCGCCCTGTTGGTGACGACGTTGACCACGGTGGCGGCATTCGGCGCTTTGGTAACCGCGGACACGAAAGGGTTGGTGCTCTTCGGATGGCAGGCTGCGCTGGCCTTGACCTTCTGCCTGGTCGCGACACTGTTCGTGCTGCCCCCGTTGTGCCAACGTTTTCTTGATTAGACGTTTATCGGTTTTCGTCGTGCTCGTGCTCGTGCTCGTGCTCGATATCGCGATCCATCTCTCCGTAACCGAACCCGGTCTCTTTGACCCCTCTTACTGCCTCGGTTATCTTTGTGAGCATTGACACGAAATTTCGATCATTCCATTCGAGCACGAGCACGATTATGAAGCGGTGGTAGCCCTAGGAGTTCTACGATGAATTCCCCAACCCGTCAGGACACACGCGATTCCGGGGAGCATCGAAACCGAGAAGACGAGACGATTGATGATAGACATGGCGAAGGCCGTTTCCGCGGGCACGCCGATCAGCCCCAGAAGGACGACAAAGACCCCCTGCTCCCAGCCGATCCAGGCGAAGAGGAAGAGAAACACGAGTGGACTTATCAGGGCGTAATCGGTGAGATCCGGCTCGAGCCCGACAGCGAAGGCCAGCGTAACGACCGCCGCAACCCGCAGGGCCTGGACAACGAGCGATAGCAGCAC
Source organism: uncultured Thermoanaerobaculia bacterium (assembly GCA_965364305.1). GTDB lineage: Bacteria > Acidobacteriota > Thermoanaerobaculia > Thermoanaerobaculales > Sulfomarinibacteraceae > Sulfomarinibacter. The sequence continues at coordinate 8,842 of CBDTWX010000187.1, read as the reverse complement.
GTTGGCTATCAACGCCTGCGATCCGTCGGCCAGCGATTTCAGCATCTCGTTGACCGAGGACGAAGCCGTTGCCGCCACTCGGGCCGGCAGCACCGCGAGCATTCGATCGCCCGCCAACTGCACCGCAATTACCAAGGCGAGCGGAATGAGCAGCGCTCCCAGGGTCAGCGATCCCATCAGGTGGATGACCTCGGGTTGGGTCGAGAAATGGGATCGGTGCCACACCAGAACAACGGCCGAGAACGCAACCGCTGCGTACATCGTGACCAGGCGGTCGAGGAGGACCGAGGAAACAGCGGTCGCCGCGCGGCCCGATTGGCGGAAGTAGGTGTAACCGATGGTCAGATCCATGCCGGCCAAGGGTACAACTGAGCCGATCGACACTCCGATGAACTGCGCCGCCAGCGCATCACGGAACCTCGCACTCGGATCTTTCTCCTTGAGGAGCAGGAACCACTTCCAGGTCACGATCACGCGCGTGATGATCTCGATCAACAGGTTGACCAGCACCCAGACCACCGCGACACTGATGAGCTCGTCGATGAGCGCGCCGATCTCGAGCTTCAAGAGAATGTAGGCAAAGAGCGCCAGCCCGACGATCACGCGTAGGGCTGGGCCGGTGCGGGAGCGGTGAGGACGACCCGAGTGGTTCACCGTCATTGCTTCGACATCGCCTTCGCGGCGCGAAACGCCCGCTCGGCCTCGAGGCCGCGTCGTGCATACATCCAGAGATTGCGGGGGCTGAACTTCGAGTTCCTGGCCCCGTGCTGTCCATACCAGTCTGACTTCGTGGGCTGTGCCTGCCGCTCCTCTTCGATGCCGTTGTTCGTGAAGGCGATCCAGCGGCTCATGCAGCTAGCACACAGACCGCACGGCGGGTGGGTCGAATTCATGCACGAGTAGGTGAGCCCGGTCAGCTCGCTTGCCGGGTGACCGGCGGCCAGGAACTTCGCGACCATCTGGCTTTTCGTGAAACGTCCGTACGGCACCGAGATGCGGAGCTTTCTTCGTCCGAGGTCGCGAGCGATACGCTCGACCATGCGGTAGAAATGGCCGTTCTTGTCGGGCAGATACTCGAGGACCTGGCCGAAGAGGATCTCCGCATCCGGGTACTCCAGCGAGGACCACAGGAAGAGCAGCAGGTTCCGGTAGGGCATGTAGCCCCCGCTCATCTCGTACGGGGTCAGGTCCTCCTTTTCGATGATCCGGAAATAGGGCTCACCGAAGTGTCCTTCGATCTTGCGGAGTGAAGCCAACTCCCGCTGGTTGGACGGATGGCCGAAGTCGAAAAACAACCCCTGAGGACGGCCCTCCAGCCGCCAGATGATGTACGAGTCCATCCCGCCCGTCATCAGAATCAGACGATCCACCGTCCCTCCACGCCCCCCTGTGTCGCTCGCGTCTATTCCCTTTCGCTAGCGGTCTCGAAGTACTCGGCCCAGGTCTTGGGCGTCTCGCTGACCCTGACCTTTGTCATTGCGGGAAACAGGGTCTTGAACTTTTCGAAGAGAAACCGCGCGATGTTCTCGGCGCTGGTCGCCGTCGGCATGACGTCGTTGAGGTTGCGGTGGTCGAAGTTCCGGTCGATAAAATCCTTGACTGCGCGCAGATCCCGGTAGTCCTCGACGAAATGTCGATCGTTGAGCTCCTCGGCCTCAAGCACGACCTCGACGATGTAGTTGTGGCCGTGGAGGTGGTGGCAGGGATGGTCGGCCGGCAGATACGAAAGCGCGTGTGCTGCGGAGAAGTGAAACTGTTTTTGGATTCGGTACATGATCCTCCAAGCGGTGCCCGTGAAATACCGCGTCACCACCAGCCGCAATCCGCATCGCGAGCCAAGGCGAGAGCGAGGCGGAAATATCCCTGGATTGTCGCGAAGTCAAAGGGAATGACGCTGCCGTCCGAAGAACGCGCCAAGCGAGGAGTGTGCCATGGATCCACATACTCAAGGGAACCGTTGGACAAAAGCTGCCGCTGTCATCATGGTTTTCATTCTGCTGGCCTGCGCTCACTCGACCTCGGCTCAGAAAGGCCGCAAGCAACAGGAGCAAGACAACCGGTTGACCCAGCTCGAGGTCCAGTCGGAGGTCATGAGCTTTGCCGACCGTCTTCGCGAGACCCTTTCCCAGGCGCTGCTGGAGTTGGAGGACTCCCTGGAATCGACCGCGGATCTCGTCTACTTGGAGCGAGAACGGCTGTACACGTATTCGGCGACCACCGAGATCGCCGCCGGCTCAAACCCAGCTATCGGGCTCCTCGACATGGCGATCCTGGTCACTCTCAAACGAATGACGTGGGAGGAGCGAAGCCAGTCCCTCTATGGCGAACAAGCCCAGGGGGTGGTTGATGCCTATCGTGAATTGGAGCGCGACATCTGGTCGATCGTGGCAAAGGTCTATACCCCCGAGCAACAGCAGATTCTGCGCGAGATCATCGACGAGTGGCGGGCGGCCAACCCGGACCGTTACCATGTCGCCTTCTTCCGACTGAGCGAGTTTGGGGATCTTCGGAGGGTCTCCAGACTGTTGGAGAATGCCAAGCCGGGGGGCCTGCTGGCGCCGGTGAGAGAAACCGGACGGCAGATCGAGGAAGCCCGATTTCTGGCCGAACGCGCGCTTTTCATGCTGGTGAGGATGCAGCTCAGCATCAACGACCAGATCCGTCTCGCGATGCTCGAGACCGCAGCGCAACCGGAACTCCAGAGCCTAGTGGGCGACACATCAACCCTTGCCGGGGCAGCCGATCGCGCCTCGGTCACCTTTGAAGACCTCGCCGCACGACTTTCCTCCGAACGACAGGCCGCCATCGATCACCTCTTCGAGGAGATCCACGCCGAGCGCGAAGATCTGCTCGCGGACCTCACGGTGGAGGGCAGCAACGCACGGCAGACGCTGGCAGAGTTTCGGGTCGCGGCCGAAGCGGCCAATACTCTGGCCGAGCGGGTGACGTCCATCGTCAGGGAATCGAGGGCGTTTTATGAGCGCACCGAAGAGGTCGCGGCGGCGGCCGACGATTTTCGTCCCTTCGACATCCTTGAATACCACCAGACCTTCGAGGCGGGCACGGGGATGGCGAAACAGCTGAGCGAGGTCATTGCCGGAACAGAACGCCTGCTCGCCAGCGATCTCGGGGCGCAGATGCCACACCTTTTGGAAGCCGTTCAGCGCATCGGCGAAGAGGCTGACAAGCTGGCGATTAGCAGCTTCTCGGTCGGTGTCGGACTGATCGTGGCTTTCTTCATTTGTCTCTTCCTCTACCGGTTCGCGGTGGTCCGCTGGATATCGCCGCGAGGGAAGACCACTCAGTCGTGAGGTCACATGCCTGTTGATACTGAATTCGCCGCCAGGGCGAGAGAGGATTTTGGATTTCTCGCGTCCCTTCCCGTCGAGACCCAGGATCTCCTGATCGAAAACCCGGTCTTTCGGGTCGTACCGCCGGGGGAAGAGCTGATGGTCCAGGGGCAGCCGAGCAACGGATTGGCGCTCATCCTCAGCGGACTTCTCGAGATTCGGGATGGCGATCGCAGGGTGGGATGGCGGACCCGCGGCGATCTGGTGGGCGTGACACCGTTGCTGACCGGAGAACCACCGACCAGGACGGTGACCGTGAGACGCCACGCGGTGGTGCTGACAATCGAGCAGGATCTCTGCGAGCGGTACCTCCTGACCCATGCCTCCGTGACGGCGGCGTTGGCGGCGACTCGCCTCGGACAATCGGAAGACACGTGGCAACGGCGCCCGGGAGCCTTTGTGTATGCGGTGGTTGCAGCCGGGGGGTTGCCCGATGCCGATGTCGTCGAGGCCACTTTCGCGAAGGCCGCTCTGGCGAGCAAATTGACCGCATTCCTCTCGCGAACGGAAGCCCAGTGGAAAGCCGGTGCATTCGGCGGAGGAATGTCGGTGTCACTGGCAGAGTGGCTCCACGACCGTGAATCTTCCGCCGACGTTACGGTCCTGTTCGCCACCGACCCCGACGATGTGTGGGGAGCTGCGTGCCGGGCGCGGGCCGATCACGTCCTTGCCCTGGTTCCGCGAAAAATGGAGCCCTACCACCACGAACAGCTTTGCCGCATCCGGGAATCGGCACGATCGTTCGCGATAGCGATCGTCTCGGGCAATACTGCGGAAACTCCGGGGGAAGAAAACCGGGAGGACCTCAGTGGTCTGCCGGTCCTGGTGATCGACGCCTCCGATGTCGACGAGATATCGATGGGTCTCGACAATCTCCTCGAATCACAGGCAAATCCAGGGTGGCTGCGCCGCTTCGAGGTCTTTTCCTCGCTTACCGAGCACGAGCTCGAGCTGGTCTTCGAGGATGTCACGTGGCAGCCGGTGGCCGGAGGTGAGGTGCTCCTCGAAGAGGGTTGTGCCGGCGGCGATGTCTTTCTGGTCGATGCCGGGCGTTTTCAGGCTTTTCGGGCGACCGCTGCCGGCGAGGAGATCCTGGCCGAGATTGGACCGGGAGAGATCTTTGGGGAGACGACCGCCCTGACGAATCCGGTATTGTGGGCGAGCGTGCGGGCGCTGCGCGACAGCTATGTCGGTCGGATCCCGGGTGAACGATTCAGAGCGCTGCTCGAGGAAGTCCCGTCGATGGCGCGGGGGCTGTCGTTCGGTCTCGCCAAACGCCACCGTGAGCTCGCTCCGCTCACCGTGGCGGGCCCTCCCAAAAACATCGTGGTGGTGCCGTTGACGGGCTCTGAGGCCGCACTTTCGTGCGGAAATTCTCTGGCCGACACCATGAGTTCACTCGGTCTCGACTTCTTTGCCGTCGACCCGACAGTGATCGATGGGCAGCTCTTCGAAGGTGCTTCGGAGGTCGCAAACGAAGGTCCCCGCGGCGGAGCCGTCGAGAACTGGCTCCACAGGCTCGAGGATGACCACGAGGTGGTCCTTCTGATCGCCGACGACCGCGACAGCGTGTGGACTCGACGGTGTCTGCGTCAGGCTGACGCTGTCGTGCTGGTAGGTGATGGTGATGCCGACCCCGGTCTGCGGGAGGTCGAACGACCACTCTTCGGGGATCCCGGCGCGCTGCGGTCGCCCCACCTCGTGCTGCTCCAGCCGGCGGGCGTCATCGAAGCCCGGGGCACCCAGCGCTGGCTCGAAGATCGACCGGGAGTTGTCCACCATCACGTTCGTGCGGGCAACCGTCGGGATCTGTGCCGGGTCGTGCGGCGAATCCTCAAACGGGCGGTGGGGATCGCCTTTTCAGGCGCCTCGTCCCGAGGCGTGGCCCATCTCGGTGTGGCCAGGGGCCTGAGGGATCATGGCCTCCCGCTCGACCTCACCTCCGGCAGCTCATCCGGCGCGGCGGTTGCGGGGCTGATGGTGACCGGCATGTCGCACGACGAGATGATGGCCCATGCGCAGCGCGTGCTCGCCGGTGTCGGCCTGAAAGCGGCCCGTCTTCAACCGCCGCTGACCTCGCTGATGAGCGGCAAGGCCTTCGAGTTTTTCCTCAAGGGGGTGTTGGGTGATCGGCGCCTCGAGGATCAGATGCTCGGCTGCACATTGACCGCGGTCGACTTGAATCGACATCAGCTGGTTGGCCTTCGCACGGGGCCGATCTGGCTTGCCGCGCGCGCCTCGATGTCGCTGCCATTCTTCTGGCCGCCGGTGTGGCACGGCGAACATCTCCTGGTCGACGGCGGCATCATGTCCTACATGCCGATCGAGGAGATCCTCGACGAGTGCGCCGGTGGTCTCGCGGTGGCATCGGATATGGATCTCAACGCCGGCAAGGACGTCGCGTCATTCGATGGCTACGACCACTATGGAGCCACCTTGTCGGGTTGGAGGATGTTGGCCGAGAAGGTCATGCCCGGTGCCCCCACTCAACGCTATCCGAACATCAGCGATGTGCTCTTTCACTCGATGTGCATCCCGAGCTTCGCCCACCAGAAACGAATCCAGCATTTGGCGCAGCAGCCGACAGTGCGATTTGTCCGTCCGCCGATCACCGCCGACGGCTTTTTCACAGTCGATGTCGAGACCTCAAAACGCTACGAGCAGACCGCCTACGAGGTCGCCATGCGCGAGCTCGAGGGCGCCGAGGTACTTTCCTTATGAGCTCCACCGCACCTGCCATCGACCGCCCGGCAGCAACGGCGGCCGTCGCTTTTCTCTGCGCCGTCGCCGCGGTCCACCTTTTTGTTGTGCCGGTGACCATCGGCGCCGCGGTCGACAGCCTGGGTTTCAGCGAAAAAGAGGTTGGCGATGCGCTCGGCATAGCGGGCATCTGCTACGTCCTTGTCGTCATGACGTCTCCCCTGTGGATCACCCGTTGGAGCTGGAGATGGGTTTGTGGGGTCGCCCTTGCCCTCGGCGTGCTGGCCGCATTGGGACTGACGGTGACGTCGAGTTACTCCAACTATGTGGGTCTCCAGATCGTGCTCAGCGTGAGCCTGGGGCTGCTCTTTCCGCCGATCATGTCGGCCCTGGGTTCGTCATCCGAACCGGACAGGAAGTTCGGTGTCGCGCTGCTGGTGCAGTCGGTGATGGGCGCCGCCGCGATATACGTTCTCAAGGCGCTGGTGGCGCCGGCGTGGGGGATCGGGGGGGTCTATGGAGTGCTCGCCGGGTTTACAGCTCTCGGATTCTTCGCTCTCTTCTGGATTCCCGAGAGGGCCGACGTCTCCCGACCCGACGATCGTGAGGCCCCATCCCGGAAACATCTGATATGGATCGGGTTGGCTGCGTTGGCGGTCTACATGATGTCGGTCAATGGCTTTTCGAGCTATAGCGAACGGTTTGGTGAGCACTTCGGCCTCAGCGGAGGTCTCATCGCCGGTGCCCTCTCCCTGGGCGTGTTGCTGTCCGCCGCAGGATCGGCATTTGTTGCGGTTGTCGGCGACCACTGGGGCCGGGTAAGGCCGTTGCTGATTTCGCTCGTTGTGGTGCTCGTCGGGTACAGCATATTGCTGGGTCGACAGACAGAGGACTTGTTCATGCTCGCCGTCTGCATCATCAACGTCAGCTTCGGCATGACCACCGCCTACGCTTTTGCCACTGTTTCGGCGGTGGATACGTCGGGCCGCTACACCGGGTTGATGACCGCGGCGTCGGGCGTCGGCACCGCCGTTGCGGTCACTCTGATGGGGCGTATCATCACCGACCATGGTTATGCCGGCTTTACCTGGACATTGGTCGTTATCTCCACGGTGGCCGCCGGTCTCATGATCTTCGTGGCTCGAAAGGCCCCTGCCCGACGGGAGCACTCCGGCGCGCAGGGTTCGGCGGATTGACGGGGTCATTTTCGACCTGGGTACGGTGCATCGGGCCTTGCAGCCGGAGACTGGTGAATAGTCCGGGCCATACCCAATACTGTTGAGTTAACGCCGGCATGTGCAGGCGGGACGCCTGCACCACAAGGACTTACGGTCGATTTTGTGGTGCAGCCGTCTCGGCTGCACGTCTAACTGAACAGTATTGGGGCTAGACCTGCGGATGCGTTTGGAATCAACCGGAAATGGGTAGGCGGGTCCTTTAGGGCCCGCGGCATTACTGCCCTTTGGGCGAATATGACCTGATGAGCCTGATTGAAGTGGATAGGTATGGTCCGGGTTAAGGGCCTCGACCCGTGCAGGGCATGGCTCGTCGCTCCGGTCGACGCCCCCTACGATATTGGCAAAAACGTGACAGTCATCGGGCCGGCGGATCTTGCTCGGCTCTTTCGATCTCGGATTGGTTGAACAATCATCTGGCCGAGCACGAGCACGAGCACGAGCACGAGCACGAGCACGAGCACGAGCAGGAGCACGAGCACGAGCACGAGCACGAGCATGAGCACGAGCACGAGCAGGAGCACGAGTACGAGCACGAGCACGAGCATGAGCACGAACACGAGCACGAGCATGAGCACGAGCACGAGCACGAGCACGAGCATGAGCACGAGCACGAGCACGAGCACGAGCACGAGCAGGAGCACGAGCACGAGCAGGAGCACGAGTACGAGCACGAGCACGAGCAGGAGCACGAACACGAGCACGAACCTAGAACAGCCCTCGATCGACACCGACTCTTGTTTGACAACTGAATATCTGAGGTATAAATTCTATACCATGGGCTTCGAGTTCGATCCGCGCAAGAGCCGCTCGAACAAGAAAAATCACGGGATCGATTTCGTTGAGGCGCAGGCGTTGTGGGAGGACCCGGATTTGATGGTGGTACCCACCCGCACGACCGACGAACTGCGGTTTCTGGTCGTCGGGAGAATTGACGAAACTCATTGGTCTGGTGTGATCACGTACCGAGATCATCGCGTTCGACTCATCTCGGTCCGTAGGTCACGCGACGAGGAGATTCAACTTTATGAAGGCTAAAGAGTTTGAAAAAAAGTTTGACGCGGGTGAAGACGTGACAAAGCACCTCGACCTGACGAAGGCGAGGCGGCCCGGCCACGAGCAGAAGAGGGTCAATGTCGACTTTCCGGTGTGGATGATCGAATCGCTGGACCGCGAGGCATCACGATTGGGCGTGCCTCGTCAGTCGCTGATCAAGATGCTGATTGCCAGGCACTTCGACAGAGCATCCTGAGCAGGTTCCAGATAGTGGTGCCAAGCCCGATGCGTTCCTCGAGCGGATCTGTTCTGCGCTAGTCTTTTCGAGCACGAGCACGAGCACGAGCACGAGCAATTTTGTCAACGGACTTGGAGCGACTAACCGGTTTTATCTTATTCATTTATAATAGATAGATGAAAAACACGTCGCCGGAAGCGGAACGGTTGCGAACAGCGTTCGAACTCTTCGAGGCTGGGGTCAACCTGATGAAAGCGAGCCTGAAACGTCGTCGTCCGCACGCCTCGCCTGAAGATATCGAAGCGCTGCTCGCGGAGTGGCTT
>CBDTWX010000186.1:0-9906 GCA_965364305.1 uncultured Thermoanaerobaculia bacterium | reverse complement strand
ACGGCGACGCGGTGTTCTTTGCGCGCTGGTCCACCTGGAAGTCGTTCGAGGTGCTGGAGCAGATTGCGCACGATCGGTGGTCGAAGATCCATCAGTCGGTGTTCCCGCCGTCCGGCCGCACCGCGACAACATCACCCCCGAGGATCCGTGTCGCCAGCATCACGCCGGGATCGTCGCCGGCCTCCTCGAGGAGCTTTCTCCTGTCATTCTCCGGTTGGGCTGGCGCCGTCGACGCCTCCGCTTCGTCGCGAGCCTCGGACCCGCGCGCCTCGGCACCGCCATCCTGCGGGGCCTCGGAGGGTGTCGATCCCCGACCGCCGGTCGGCACGACACCGCCCGATGAGCTCAGCCATTCCTCGACCGCACGAACCGACGGCCATCGGGCAAGCCGCAGCGCCGCCACCTCGAGCGCGAGCTCACGGTTCCCGGCGTCACGCACCAGGGGCTCCTGTTCGAGCCACACGCCCAGCATGCGGCCGAGAGGATCGGCACCCTGCGCACGGGCGATCGGATCAAGAAGATTCCGGTGGGGATCCGACAGGACAGGTCCGAGTTCCGGGGCCACTGCCAGGTAGAAGGTCGCGCGAAGCACACGGCCCACCTCGCGATAGAGCACCGAGGCGTCCTGCCCCTTGGCAAGCTGGTCTCGAAGCAGACCCAGACCATCGGCGATCCGTCCTTCGGCGAGGTTTCCGACCAGCTGCGCCGTCACCTCCATCGCCGGCACACCGAGGACCGCTGCAACCGACTCGTCGTCGATGTCGTCGGCGGCAAAAGCCCGAAGCTGGTCGAGGAGCGAGAGGGCGTCGCGGACGCTGCCCTCAGCGGCGCCGGCGATGGCCGCGGCGGCGGACGGTGCGAGCGCGAAACCCTCTTTCGCGGCTATCTCGGAGAGCAGGCCACGAATCAGGTCGGCGCTCACCGGCCGAAACTCCAGTTGCTGGCACCGCGAGAGGATGGTCGCCGGAACCTTGAGGCGTTCGGTCGTGGCAAAGATCCAGAGGATATAGGGGGGCGGCTCCTCGATGGTCTTCAATAGCGCGTTGAATGACGACCGGGAAAGCATGTGGACCTCGTCGACGATGATCACTCGAAAACGGTCCCGGGTCGGGTGGTAGCGGAGAAGCTCCTGGAGCTCGCGGATTTCTTCGACCTTGGTGTGAGTGGCGGCGTCCATTTCGATGACGTCGATGCTCGATCCATCCACGATTTCGAGGCATGACGGACATGTGCCGCACGGCTCGGCGGTCGGTCCCTCGACACAGTTGACGGCCTTGGCGAGCAGTCGCGCGGCCGTCGTCTTCCCGACGCCGCGCAATCCCGAAAACAGATACGCCTGGCCAAAGGTGTCCGCCGTAAGAGCGTTGCTCAGAGTCTGGACGACCGCCTCTTGACCGAGGAGGTCTGCAAACCGCTGGGGACGCCAGGTGCGGGCGAGAACCTGATAAGTCATCGGCGTATCTTATCCGATCGGCGGCACCCTGTCCGTGGTCGTCCCCGGACCACAGCTCGGTCATCGCGACGCGATGACCTCTACCGAAAGGCACATTCACTGTAACCAACCGACCTGAACCATCGTATGAACAGTGACTTGACCGGATGAACAGGTGTCGTTCGGCCGGCCGAATCTGTTATGGTAACGTGGCTCGCCCCGCGGCGATGACCTAAGGAGGACTTGCATGAATCGACGGACGTTCACACTCGCCTGCCTCATCCTGACGATCGCCGCTCCCACAGTGCTCGCGATCTCGCCGGGCGCCGATCTGCTGATCGCGGGAGCCGCACGAACCAACAGATGGCACTCGGACCTCTATATCAACAATGCCGGCGCAACCACGGTGTCTGTGGAGGTATTCTGGCTCGTGAGAGATCAGGCCAACCCGAACCCTGATTCGCGCACGTTCAGCATTGGTCCGGGTGAGACACTGATCCTCGACGACGTGCTGAGGAACGATTTCGGGATGAACAACGCCGCTGGCGCCTTCCGCATCAAGGCAACAGGGGGCGAGGTGACCGCCAACCTGATCGTTTTTTCCGGTTTTAACGACCCCATCGGCGGCACCTTTGGCTCGGGCTTCGAGGCCATCCCGGCGACCGCGGCCACTCAAGCTGGAGAGTCCACCACCCTCATGGGTCTGGTTTCGAACAGCGCCTTCTACACCAATATCTTCGCCCTCGCCGGCGCCGACGGCGTGACCATGGATCTCGATCTCCTCGGTCCTGATGGTGACCTCCTGGACACCGCGCAGGTCATACTCGAGGCCTACGAACCGTGGCTGTCCTTCCGAACCGATCTCTGGAGCGTCGGCTCGTTTGAAAACGGCACCCTCCGGGTGCGGGTGTCGGCAGGTTCGGCTGTCATCCTCGGTTCAAAGACCGACGAGAACAGCACGGATCCCACGACCCTCGAATCCGCGCAGGGCGGCCCGGATGGCACCTTCCAGTTCGCCATCTACGACAGCCTCGCTTTTGCCTCCGGGGGCAATCTGGTGATCGCCGACGACGTTGTCGAGGTGGTCAACGGCACCTACACCAACTTCGACAAGCTGGACGGCCAAGGCCAATCCGAGTGCACCCTCATCCTCCAGTTCGGTCTCGGGTTGGCGCCGACGGATGTCGAGGACTTCGACAGCGGCGTGACATTCACCGACACCTACCCCGATGGCGGCAGCATGGAATGGACGATGACCTTCGCTTTCGACAACTATCTCGGGTTTACGGGCACCATCGACGCCGTCGGATCTGACTTCACCGGCGCCGACGCAGGCTGCAACGGCACTTTTCCGACCCTCACACTCGAAGGCGGCGTCGACAACTGAGTTCACTCGAAGGTCAACCAGTCTGACGGGACCGCCCTTCGGGGCGGTCTCATCGTGACGGCAATCTCTCGCGGTTTTCTCCGACTGCCAGGATCGCGCGCTCCCAGAGCACCGGGCCGATCAACTGGTTCACGACCACTGCCGCGACCACCAAGGCGGCCACGGTATCTCCGATTCCCGGCAGCTCCCGCTGGAGGCGTGCCGCCAGGCCGAGCGACAGACCTGCCTGAGCCACAAATCCCATCCAGCCGTACCGCACAACCCTCCAACCGGAACCGGCCGCCACAGCCGGCGCCCGGGTCGCCACCCAAATCGCCGCCAGGCGGGCCGTCACGTAGACCGCGGCCGGCAGCCAGACGGCTCGGAATATTCCGACATCGAGCCCAGCACCGACCAGTGCAAAAAAGACCACATACACCGGGGTCGAAGATTGCTCGAGGGCGTCGAGAAAATGGCCCGCAGCCGTCGGAAAGAGGTTTCGGGCGGCGAAACCCGCCGCCATGCACACCAGGAGGTGCTCCATCTGCAACCCGCGCCCGAGTTCGACCGCGGCAAGGGCGAGGAGGAGAACCGTCAACGGCACCAGTTTTCCAACCCTCGAAATGTAGAATCCGAGCACGGCCCCCAGAACTCCGCCGACGAGCAGCGAGCCAAGCATGTCGATCGCGACATGCCCGAGATCCGAGAAATCTGCTTGCCCGCCGACAATCCACGACGATGCCACCGCGTTGACGGCCGTAAAGAGCAGCAGGATCAGCAGATCCTTGACGATGGTGACCCCGAGGACTGTTTCCACCATCTCTCCGCGAGCCCTGAGCTCGGTCATCACCGCAATCGTGGTCGAGGGGGAGACCGCCACGGCGATGACACCCATCAGCAAAACAGCGGCGGCAGCCTCGGCCGGTGTCACCGCACCCAAAAATGGAACGATCTGCAGGAGCCCCCACAGCACGGAGCTGACGAAGAGGAGGATGCCGAAGGTGTGGGCCGTCGTGATGGCGATCAGCGGACGGAGGCGGCGACGAATCACGGCGACCCGAAACTCGCCCCCCGCGGTCAGGGCGATTAAACCGAGGGCAAGATCTTCGAAGAGTCGGAGGAACTCCGCATCGCGAGCGGTTTCGATACCCAGGGCGTGTGGCCCCGCAGCCATGCCGAGCAACAGGTATCCGGTGATCCGGGGGGCACGAATTCTCGCAGCCGCCTCACCCGCAAGTACTCCCCCGATGATCAAACAGCCGAGGGTGAGGAGGGCGGAGCCGGCAGGATCGTCCACGGCGCCGCGGCCGAGCAACCGCGCGCCCCACCCGAAGACGGCGAGAACCAGAAACAGAGACCACCTCATGCCGCGGAATCCCCGTCGACGCCCCAAACCAGCCTGCGCCGCATCCACCACCCGCCAACCAGGTTGTTGACGATGATCGCCGACAGCACGGCCTCGAAGATCCCTGGTCGCGCTGCAAACGAGCTGATCATCGCAACCAACAGACCGAGTGCCAGCTCACCCTGTGGAAGGAGACCCCAACCCAGCCCGGTTCGGCGATGAATCGCCCTCGGGTCGTGCATGACCCGGTCAACAAAGAAACCACCGGCGAACGCTCCGGCCGTCCGTGCAATTGCCATGAGCACGAAGACCGGCACGGCGAATCGGGCTCCCCCCCACGAGGCGCCCACCAACACCAACAACGCCACGAGCATCGGTCGTTCCAGCCAGTTCGCGACCCGGAGCATACGATGAGGAAAGACGGCTCGGTTGACCAGAACCGCGCCTGCGAATGCCCCCGCCGGGAGGGCGCTCAGACCGAGGACCGAGGTCGCGCCTGCAATCAGACAGACCGAACCGATCGCAAGAGTCAAGAGGTGGATGTGTCGCTGAACACCCCGGACGAGAACGACCAGCGAGTATCCCACCACGACACCTACGGCGGCCGTGACCAGCACCAGGTGCCACGCGGGCACTTCTCCTCCGCCCAGATCACCGAGGGGGCTTGCCATCGCCGCCGCAAAGGTAAAGAGCAGCACCGCCGGAATTCCGGCAAAGGCCATCACAAGTTTGAGCGCTCCCAGGGCATCGCGGTCCCGGATGCGCCGTTCACGTGCCAGCGCCTCGAGAGAGCTCGGAGAGCTCGCCATCGCGACCGCCGCCAAACCAATTGACAGCGCGCCGGAGAGCCCGAACGCTGCTCCACCGAGAGCGATCGGGATCCCCAAGAAAAGCGGTGTCACCAGGCCGACCAACCGGTTTCGAACGGACAATCGACGCAGAACGCGCAGGTCGACTTGGATGCCGAAGACCAATCCGATCCAGCCGAGACCGAAGAGCACAATCACCCTGAGGTTGGCCAGGACATCCGCGGGAAAAAGACCGAGGCCACGGCCACCAAGTGCGAATCCTACGGCCAGGAAAAAGACTCCCTCCATCGCCGGCGCCCGCAGACCGCGTCTGGCGAGCGCCTCGCGAAGCTCGGTCCCGAGCACCGCAAATGCCACAAGGACAAGGAAGGCGACCGTTCCACGAAGCATGCTTCAGTCCACCGCGGGCTAGAAATACTCGATCGTCTCGACTGGCAGGAGAACCACGGTATTGCGCGGCTCGGCCGTTGTCTCGGGCCTGCCTCGGTCGAGGCGGTGAATTGCCGCGATTGCTTCACGGGCTCTGTCATCATCCTCGATGACACAGAGCACCACGCTCGAGAAATCGATGCCCCCCGGGACCAGAGACCGCAGGCCGGCAAAGATCGGGAGGTCCCGTTCGAGCAGCTCGAGCCCGCTTCGGCTTTCCAAGACGACCGCGTCCGGCGCTTCCATCTCAACCAACGCCGACAGCACATCGTCCAACAGCTCCTCGCTGTGGAGGACGGCAACCAGCAGTCTCACTCAATCTCCTTCGAGGTGATCGAGGGCTTCGAGAAAGGTCTGTCCGCTGGTGGCGAGGATCAGCGGTTCGAGGGCCTCCGTTCGTCGCGCGAGACGCGCCAGCCGGGCAAGACCCGCCAGGTGATCGGCCGCGGTGTTGGCATCGCCGAGAAGGCAGAAAACGAGACGGACGGGCTTTTCGTCGAGCGAAGGGTAGTCGAGACCCGCGGGGTGGGTGGAGGCGGCCATGGCCAGGCGCCCGAGCCCCGGTATCTGGGCATGCGGCACCGCCACCCCCCCGCCGATGCCGGTGGAGAGAATCGCCTCGCGTTCCAGCAAACGGTCCATCACGATCTCGGGGGATTCCACAAGATTGGCTTTGGCAAAGATCGTGCCGAAGACGCGGAAAAGACCCCCGCGGTCTTCGACATCGGGAGCGATCAGCACCATTTCAGGATCGAGTTTTTGGGAAAGACGCACGGCTCAACACACCTCGTTCCTCACCGGGCGAGCTTAACCGGTCATCGGCGCCGCGTCACCTGTATCTCGACGAGCGTCTCAGCTGGTCAGAAACGGTCGGCGAATTCGCTGATCCCGGGGATCAGAAAACGCTGTCCGTTGATGCCTTTGACGATACACACGACGTGGACGACCAGGATCGCAAGCATGAACACCGGCACCAGCAGACCGACAACACATCCCAGGCCGCCGCTGATCGCGCCGAGGATCATCACCAACACCTGGAGTCCGATCATGACCACGACCTCAACCACGGTCAGCACCAGGCCATGTTTGGCGTGCCACTGAACCTCGCGATCGTCCTTTTCAACCAGCAGCGGGATCAGGGCGAGCAGCCACAAATAGGAGAGCACGATCATCACGCCGCGGTTGTCCGACACGATCTCCGCAGCTACCGGCTCCTCGGGGGGCGGGGCGGGTGCGGCAGGTGGTGGTGTTGCGGGCGGTGGCGGCGGTGCACCATCATTCGGGCTCCGAGGGGTGTCTTCCATGACTTTATCTCCATTTCTCGCGCATGACGATCGGAATGACTCGCGTTCAGTGTTGGCATTCTACCCGACACCGGCCGATTTTGTCATCGAGACGCCCTCTAATGACACAGAAACGCTCGTCAGTCCGTCTCAGTGTCCGTCTCCGTGCCCGATGGAAGAGACGCTGGATGCTCGATGCTGGATGCTCGATCCGCCCCCCGCCCATCCGCGGAGAAACCGCAGATCACGCAGATTGACGCAGATCATGGTTTTGGATGAAGCTGCCGCGAGGTCATGTCGTGCTCGCCATCCGCCTCTGTCGCCGATCACTGCCTTTGCTGTTTCCTGTCGCTGACGACTGTCGCTGCTCGCTGACGCTATTATCTGTCCCTGATCTTGCCCCTGAGACCTGGTTGCACCTCGCCACGTCATGTGTTAACTTTCGTCTCCGCGTGGCCCGTTCGTCTAGGGGTCTAGGACGCCGGCCTCTCACGCCGGTAACACGGGTTCGAATCCCGTACGGGCTACCATGTCTTTCGACGAAAGACCATTTGTACGGTCTCCGTCACTTCTCCACCCACCCGCCCCCTCCGTGGTCGAACCCGTACGGGCTACCAACCCCTCCCTCCACCCGCCCGATGCTGGATGCTGGATGCTTGTCCGCCCACCCACCCCTCCGTGGTCGAACCCGTACGGGCCACCAAATCCCCCTCCCACACCCAACATCAATTTTGAGTTCTCAATTTTGAATTTCGAATTCCCTCCCACCCTGCCCCAAAACTCCGACCTGAGTCTCTTGGGCTCTTGCCACTGCCATCAGCATCCAGGACAGGTATCAGCGACAGACGGCAGCGGCAGGGCCAGCGATAGTATTCAGCGGCAGTTGTCAGCGTCAGATTCATCTTCGGCGGCGAGAACCGTGACTGCGCCCGCATCGGCAATCTCGTTACGACATCGGATACAGCAGCCGCCACACACTGGTTTTGGGACCGCGGGCGGGTGGGCATGGCGTAAACCCCTTATGGGTGGGTGGGCGGGAATTCCGAATTCCGAATTCGCCGCTGCTCCCCCGGTCCCTCGCTTCAACTGCATTCTGCTATACTCTCGCGCCATTCCATCGCTACGGAGGACCCCCATGAGCACCAAGGTCGCAATCAACGGTTTCGGACGCATCGGGCGGCTTTTAGCCCGCCATCTCAAGGCTCGTGACGGCTTTGATCTGGTCGCCATCAACGATCTCACCTCGCCGGATATGCTCGGCTACCTGTTCGGGCACGACTCGGTCCACGGGCTCTACAAGGGCACGGTGGAGGTCGACGGCAACGACATCGTCATCGACGGCGACCGCATGCGAGTCTTTGCCGAACGTGAGCCTGGAAAGCTTCCGTGGAGCGATCTCAAGGTCGACTTCGTCTTCGAGGCGACGGGGTTGTTCCGGAGCCGTGAGAAAGCTTCGGCCCATCTCGAGGCGGGCGCCAAGAAGGTCGTGATCACGGCACCCGGGCAGGAGGTTGACGAGACCTTTGTTATGGGCGTCAATCATGAGCTCTACAATCCCTCGACCCACCACGTGGTGTCGAACGCGTCCTGCACCACCAACTGTCTCGCGCCGATGGCCAAGGTCCTCCACGAGGCTGTCGGCATCAAGCATGGCTGGTTGACCACCACCCACGCCTACACAAACGACCAGCGGATTCTCGATGTCCAGCATCCCAAAGACATGCGCCGCGCCCGCGCGGCCGCGATCAACATCATCCCCTCTTCAACCGGCGCCGCGAAGGCGATCGGCCTGGTCTACCCGGACCTCGCGGGCAAGCTTCACGGCGCTGCCATGCGGGTGCCGGTGGCCGACGGTTCGGTGTGCGATCTCACCTTCGTGGCTGGACGGGAGTCGTCCTCCGACGAGCTGAAAGAGGCCTTCGTGACCGCCGCCAACGGTTCGCTGAAGGGCATCCTCCGCGCCACGGACGTACCGCTGGTTTCGACCGACATCATCGGCGAAACCCATTCATCGGTCGTCGATCTGCCGCTGATCTCGCAGGTCGCCCCTGACTTCTTCCGGGTCGTCGGCTGGTATGACAACGAGAACGCGTACGCCCTGCGGTGCGTCGACCTGATCGAGTACATGTTGGGCCGGGAGAACGCGTGAACCTCCCACCGCTCGACGATCTCGAGAATCTCGCCGGTGGGCGGGTGTTGGCGCGGCTCGACCTCAATGTGCCGGTGAGTGACGGCGAGGTCCTGGACGACACTCGCATCGTCGCCGCCCTCCCAACCCTGCGTTGGTTGCTTGAACGCGCCGGAGTGGTGGCCGCCTGTTCACACCTCGGCAAGGCCAGGGGGGAACCCGATCCCGCCTTCTCGCTGGCTCCGGTAGCACCGGTGCTCGAGTCGGCTCTCGGCCTGCCGGTGGTTTTCGTCTCCGATTGCCTCGACGCACCCGCAGATGTTGCCTCAGGAACACTCCTGCTCTTGGAAAACCTCCGCTTCCACCCTGGGGAGAAGGCCAACGACCCGAATTTTGCGGCCCGCCTGACCAGAGGTTACAGCCACTACGTCAACGACGCCTTTGGCACGGCCCACCGGGCGCACGCCTCGGTCGAAGCGGCCCCCCGCAGCTATCCCCGAGGGCGCAAGGCCGCCGGCTTCCTCATGGAGCGCGAGGTGGCGGCGCTGGGCCGGGTCGTGGAGGACCCCGAGCAGCCATTTGTCGCGGTCGTCGGCGGCGCCAAGATCTCGACCAAGACCGCTCCGCTCGAAGCCCTCATAAAACGCGTCAACACTCTCCTCATCGGCGGCGGTATGGCCAACACCTTTTTCCTCGCTCAGGGTCTCGAGGTGGGCCGGTCGCTGGTCGAGGAGGAAATGGTCGAAACGGCGCGCAGCGTCCTGACCGCTGCCGGTGAGCGCGGCGTCGAGGTGGTTCTTCCCGAGGACGTCGTGGTGGCCGACGCCATCGATGATCCTCAGAAGGTGGCGGTCGTAGCGCACGACGCCATCCCCTCCGATCTGATGGTGGTCGACATCGGTCCCGCTGCGCGGGATCGTTGTCGGCAGGTATTGGCCGACGCCCGGACCGTGTTTTGGAACGGGCCGATGGGCGTTTTCGAAGTGCCGGAGTACGCCAAAGGTACGCTGGCGGTGGCCGAAGCAATGGCGGCAAGCGCCGCGTTCTCGGTGGTCGGCGGCGGGGAATCGGTGATGGCCGTTCGTCAGGCGGGCGTGATCGACGCCATCGACCA
>CBDTWX010000185.1:0-9919 GCA_965364305.1 uncultured Thermoanaerobaculia bacterium | reverse complement strand
ATCGAAAGCGGCTTCCGGGACCACCGACGCCGAGACCGTGGAAAACGTGACGGAGAAATTTGTTCGGACCGTCGAGGCTGGAAAGAACTTCCAGTTTGTGATCGGTTTCTCGAATCGCGGACATGGCGAGAACCACGAGCTTCCCCGGTGCCTCGGTGAGACCACGGTCGCGAAGTTCCGCGCCTATACCCGGAAACGGGCGCCGTCATCACCGCTGCGACGACTCCTCTACCGAGCCGAAGCGGCTCGCGACTGGGAGCCTCGCCTCGACGATCTTTGGGCACGGCTACGTCGCCAATATCCGGTGGCGGTGGTTCGAGACGCGGACCGCGCGCTGCGCCGTTTTGCCGGCCACCCCACGGTACGATACCGGAGGTTTCTGGTCTTTCCGCGTTTCTCCGGCAGAGCGGTGGGCTTTGCCTGCTTTCGCTGCGGTGACGGACGCTGTCGGTGGATCGATCTGCTGTGGGATCATCACCACCCCGGCGCCCTTGAATTGTTGGCCCACATCTCGGCTCGGCTGGTCCGCCAGTTCGACGGCGCCGGTGAGGAGCTGCGACTGGCCGGCGATGACGCGACCCTTGTTCGCCTCGAAGCCCTGGGGTTTCGCCGATCGGCCGTCGCCACCAACTTGGGCGTGGTCATCCGGTCCTTCGATCGTGGGCTCGATGCCGCGACGGTGCTGCCGCGGCTGTATCTGACAATGGCCGATGCGGAGATGGTCTAACCATGCCGACGCCCGAGGTCCGGCCCTATCGTCGCGGAGATGAATGTGCCATCAACGACGGTTTCAACCGCGTTTTCGGCAAGCAGAGGACCATCGAGGAATGGGCCTGGAAATACCGGGCTGCCGACCCGCCACTGCCGATCGTCGCCGCCTGGGACGGCAAGCATGTGGCGGCCCACAACGGCGGCATACGGGCCGCAGTTCAGATCGACGGGCGCACGATCGACGCCGTGCAGGGCGTCGACACCTACTCTCTGGCGGCGATAACCCGGCGTGCCGAGTGGCGCGGCGCGTGGTCAGAGGTGATGGACCGGTTTGCGGAGGTCGCAGCCGAGGAGTTTGGCGCGTCTGTCCTCTACGGGTTCACCGGTGGTCGGGCCGTGAGCCACATGGTGGTGCGTGCCCGATGGGATTCGGTTGAACCTCGTCGGATTCCGCTCTTCGTCCGGCATGAGCGGCCCACCGGCCGTTCCATCGCGTCGAGGTTTTTTGAGGCGCGTCCGGTCGTCGATGATGAGCCGACACTCGATCTGCTGTGGAATCGGGTGAGACACCGTTACCCTGTTGCCGTCATTCGCGATGCCGATTTCATCCGTCACCGGCTCAGTGGTCATCCGAGCGTTCACTATCATCGGTGGCTGGTCTACCGGAGATTCTCCTCGACGCCCGTGGCATTTGCAGCGTTCCGCTCCGATGACGGGTGCTGCCGGTGGGTGGACCTGGTGTGGGACGGCCGCCATCCGGGCGCCCTCGAGCTGATCGATCTCGTCTCGCGCAGGCTGGCGGCGCAGACTGGGGCGTGTCGGGAGGAGCTGTGGTTGGACGGCGATTCCGAAGCTGCGGAATGGCTGCGGACCTTCGGGTTTTCTGACGGCCCGGACCCTAGCTCGGTGGCCCGGGTGACTCGCATCCTCGATAACGAGGTCAACCCGGACGCCTTCGCCGAGGGGCGGTTCTACACCACCATGGCCGATGCCGATCTGGTGTGATTTCATCTCGAATATTGAAGATTCTCAGCCCCGCCGCCACTGCCCCGTTGCGACCCACGTGAAGGCCGCCTCGGCTGATTCCACGGCCCGACGCAACGAGTAACCTTTGGCCACCACCAGACCGGCCGACCGGTGGCGGCGCCATCGCTGTGGGTCTTGAAGAACCTCCCGTGCGGCCGACGAGAAAGCCGCAGGATTTCGAGCGGGCACGAGGGTTGCTGCGGCTGCCGCAAACCCCCTGAAGCTCGCGATGTCGGACGCCACGACCGGCACGCCGGAGGCAAAGGCCTCGAGCACCGGCAGTCCAAACCCCTCCTGCTCCCAGGAAGGAGCGAGGAGGAGATCACAACTCCGAAACAGGAGAGCCGCATCTGCGGGCGCTAGGCGGCAGTGATACTCGTCAGGGACGAGCTGCGATCTCTCCGTTTCTGAAAGGGGGTATTGGGAAAGCCGTATGAGGCGGACGTCGAACCCTTTGCTGCGCATATCCTCGATGGCGGTGAGCGCGGTGGGAACCCCTTTCCAGTCTCCCTCGTAAGGGCCCACAACCAGAACCCTGGGAACGTGGACCGGCCGCCGCTTCAGTCGCGATCTGAGACCGGCCCTCCAAAACGGCTCCAGAGGCTGGACGACGAGGCGGGACGGGCGCCCGAAGTTCTCGCGAAGCATTTCGCCAAGGTGGGCCGAGACCACCAGCGCCGGAAGCGGATTTCGGTAAGCCTCGACGATCGCCGGGTGGTCATCGGTGTTGTGGGTATAGGTGGCTTCGTAGCCCTGACAGTAGTGTGCAATCTCTCCGTGGGCGACCTCGATGGCAGGAGCGATGGTGGTCCAGTACGTGGCGATGGTGAGGTCTGCACCAGGTATGTTGCCCCGGGAAAACGACGCGACGTGGCGGAAGTCGGCTCGAACCTGGAACCAGTCGGGCGAGGATCCATGGGACACGACGGTCACGTCGTGTCCGCGGTCTGCAAGAAGATTTGCCTGGTGGAGGATGACCTTGACCCCTCCGAAGAGGACGGTGTCTTCGAGAAGGTAAACCACCGAGAGGCGTTTGGGCGGATTCATCTCACTGGGTTATCGCCGAATCGCATAGCTGCAGCTGGCACAGATAAAGTCCTCGGGGTGCTTTTCGACGCCGTAGACCTGTCGGCGAGCCCGTGCGTAGGCATCGCTGTCGAGGATCTCGCGCACCGATTGATCTTCCAGATTTCCCAAGACGAACTTCTCGTCGTAATCCTGGCAGCACAGCACGATGTTGGCCGCTGCGGTGATGTGAATGTGTTCGATCGGCCGCGAACCCATATAGTCGCACCCTCGGATCTCGAGCTCACGACCCTCGGCCGCAAGACCGATGTCGAGGTACCCCGCGCGGTCGTTTGCCTCGAAGTCCTGGACCTTGAAATTGGAACCGGAAAATCTCTGCTGAATCGCCTCGTACTCTCTGGCATGCTCCTCGGCGTTGGTCCCTAGGACCACGATCACCATTTCATCGGCAATTCTCTTGTCTTTTGCGTAGTCGAGATTGGCCAGCACCCGGTCGAGGTGATTGCGGCCGCGGTCCTTGGCGTAGCGCTCGCGATCGAGGGTCGAGAGGTTGATCGAAATGTACGAGATCCCACCCATCTTCTCGAGCGCATCGACCTTGTTAGCCGTCAGACCGGAACCGTTGGAGAGCACCGCTGGCGGCAGCCCGGCCTCCTTGATGAAGCGGACCTGGTCGATAAAGCGACGGTCCACGGTCGGCTCGTTGTATTGGATCATCGCCACGACCTCGATCGGTTCCCCGAGATCGGCGATCTCGGTGACGATGCGTTCATAAAGCTCGGTCGGCATGAAATACGGATCCCTGGGGGCGAGCGACACCGGGCAGAAGAAACAGCGCTGGTTGCACACCGAGTGCGCCTCGAGAGAGACCCAGCGGATACGGTATCTGTGGGAGAGATCCACATCCTCCCGTATCAACCATCCTTGTTCTGCGAGACGCCGCTGGGTGTCATCGAGATCGAGCAGCTTTTCGCCGCTCAGGATGAACTGGCGCATGCCGGGATAGTTGGGGTCTTCGGCGCTGATGCCGTGTCCGGTGTGGGGATTGAGGATGACGTGCTCGTAGAGGTGGAGGTACGGGCTGGCCATCCACTTCTGCCGAAGGTCTGAGGAGGTCATGACGGCTCTCCGAGATCACACCAGGAGTGGGGTATGGCGACGATACCGAACGGGTAGTCGTCGTACTCGACGGTGAATGCGTCGTCGAGAATTCGGGTATCGTGGATGTGGAGCCCGTCCTCGGCGAGTAGGAAGATATAGAGCTTGAAGCTCTTTTTGACCAACGGCAGGGCGGGGATCTCGAGCCGCACTGCGTGGCGAATGCGCCCGGTCCAGGGTCCGGCTCCGGTTCGATGTGAGAGGAAGGAAGCGACCTCCACCTCGTCCGGTCGGTTGAGACCGACCGCGAGGTGAAAGGCCATATCGGGCTCGTCGCAGGACCAGCTGATCTCGAGCTCGAGTCGGCTCCCATGACGGTAGGTGGATCCGGTCACGAGTTGAACATCCGAAATCCGCGCCGGGCTTGACGGTGAAGCCTCGATGATTTCCGGTTGCTCGCCCTTTCGCTCTCCCTTGGCGTCGAGGTACGCCTCGTACCGCGGTACGACCTGCGGGGTCGGACCCAGGCTTTCAATCCCTCCGTTACGCATCCACAAGGTGCGCTTGCAGAAGGCCGAGATGTAGTACATGGCGTGCGAGCAGATCAGGAGGGTGCCGCCGCCCTCGACATAGCGCTTGAGATGGACCATGCACTTCTTCTGGAAATAGCCGTCGCCAACCGACAATGCCTCGTCGATGATCAACACATCGGGCGCGACCTGGATGGCGATAGCGAACCCGAGGCGCATGACCATCCCGGTGGAGTAGGTCTTGACCGGTTGGTCGATGAAATGTCCGAGCTCCGAGAACTCGATGATTCCGGGCGTTCGGTCGATGACTTGGTCACGGTTAAGACCAAACATGGCCGCGTTGAGGGCGATGTTCTGTTGTCCGGTGAGCTCACCGTGGAAGGCGGAGCCGAGCTCGAGGATCGACGCCACCGTTCCCCGCATCTCGATCTCGCCCGAGGTTGGTGCCGTCACCCCGGCAAGGATCTTGAGCAGGGTGCTTTTGCCGGCGCCGTTCTCGCCGATGATGCCGAAGCCCTCTCCCCTCGGCACCTCCAGATCAACTGATCTGAGGGCCTCGAACGGGGTGTGTCGAGGCCGCCGGAAGAGGCCCTCGAGCAGGCGATCGACCGGGCGGGCGTAGACCCGGTAGGTCTTGGAGAGGGCGCGTGCGGAGACGACGGCTTCGCTCATCGCTTCCTCAGATCTCGTCCGCAAAGACCGGTTTGAGCCGGCGGAAGACCGCGTTTCCGACCACCAGGGAAAGAGCCGTCGCGAGGACCAGTGGCGTCAGCGACGCGACCGGCGGCATGCCGCCGCCGAGCAGCGCCGCCCGATAGAGACCGACGAGAACGGTGAGCGGGTTGAGGACCATGAGTGGGACGATGGCATACGGAACAAAGCTCAGGGGATAGACAATCGGGGTCAAAAAGAACCACCCTTGCAGCAGCATGCCGTTGATCTGAGCCGTGTCGCGGAAGACGACGTTGATCGCGGCCGCGAAGAAACCGATGCCGGCTGTCAGACCCACCTGCAGCGGAACGGCGATGACGAGGATCCACAAACTCGAAAGAGAGAGTTCGCCCATGACGGCGAGCACCACGAGGAACAGACCGAGTGCGATAGCTTCGTGGAGCAAGGCGGCCAGGACCACCGCCCACACCAGAAGTCCCGACGGGAAGGACATCTTCTTGACGAGAGCCGCATTTTCGGTGATCGAGGTTGTGGCGCGAAGGATGCCCTCGTGCACCGCCATCCACGGCAGCAGTCCGCAGAAGAGAAAGATCGCGAAATGCTCAGTCCGTTCGCCGATCACCGGTGAGACCTTCATCACGGTTGAAAAGACAAATGTGAAGAGGGCGAGGCTCCACAAGGGCTGGACAAAGGACCAGAGAAATCCCATGACCGAGCCCGCGTAGCGGCCCTTGAAGTCGCGACGCGTGAACTCGCCGAGAAGAAAAATCGAGTGATGCAACATTTTCCAGCCGAGTCTATCGACCCGCGTCGAAGGAGTTTAGCAGCCTCGCCGAGCCACCACCGGTTGAGCCTACGTCCGCTCGTTTCTACGGTGTCGAGATCTCCTGCGTTGATCTGGCTTGACCATGTGTCGAGCGCCGGCTGCACTCTCGTCGCCGCTCCATTTCGTGTGGGCCATTGTTTCGCTGCCGGAACACATCGCCCTGCCTGAGAATCTTCATCCGTTCTGATGGTGTTGAATGCGCCAGGAAGACCGATGTGGTCTCTCGGTGGGCCTGGTGTGGTCTGCTCTCCGGTCAGGGCATTGGACAGCCTTCGCTGAGAAAGGCCTTTTCCAGCCGCGTAACCAACGATTGCGGCCGAAATTCGTCGGCCGCCACGAGGCCCGCTCCGCGGAGAAAGCTCCGCAGATCCGAGTCCATGAAACGGATCACGGTGGAGGCGATGGCGACCGGATCGCCCGGGGGGAAACGCAGGGTCGCTTTGGGCGGGACCACCTCGAGAGACGAAATGTCGCTGTGCGCCACCGGAACCCCGCACGACATGGCCTCGAGAACCGGAAGCCCCAGATCTTCCTCTTTTAAGGACGGAAACAGCAACGTATCTATGCCGGCGTAAAACTCCGGCATTTTCGCGGTCGGCAGTCGATGATGGAAGACGTCTGTCATTTCGATCGCCATCTCTTCTTCGGTGCAGGCCTCGACCGAAACGCGATGGACCTCGACGTCGAGGCCCTTCTCCCGTGCCAGCCGAAGTCCCTCGAGACCGTCGCGAATGCCCCTGTGACTCGAGGTGAAGTCGCCGACGAGGCCGATCCGGAGAGGCTTGGCCTCGGGTCGGAAGCCGAGCGGGAAAAATATCCGCGGATCGACCGCCTGGCCGATGAAATGACATTTGCAGTCGGGGAAATTTGATCTCAGTACTGCTTCGAGACTGCGCGAGACGACGAGCTTCGGGATTGGAGCCCGGTATGCGGCGTCGATGGATTCCTTGATCTCCGCGTACTCGCGGAGCTGACCCTCGTATCCCTGGCAAAGATGAAAGACGGAATTCGACCTCGAGCGCAGAGCCGGCTCGACGGTGGTGTGAAACGTGGCGACGGTGATATCGGCGCGTGGAATAGCTTGCGATCCCTCGAGATCAACCGAGAACCACGGCACGCGCAGATCGTGCCAGTCTGGCCGCGAGCCAGAACCCACTGCTCTGGTGATCCATCCGCCGTCCGTCATCCACTCGGCGATCTCCAACGGTAGCCGGATGTTGCGGTGATGACCCGAGTTGGGCAGGACGAATTGCAGACTTCGTGCCATGGTCAAACTCCAACCGGAGCGAACGCGCTTTGTCGGAAGATGATGTTACCAGGACGGGTGCGGGGCGTTTGAGGGTTCATCCGGATGGCGTTGCCCATGATCGTCTGATGGTACAGACGACTGTTATATTGCGCTGGTGGATATCGACTACTACACGCAGTATTTCGCTTTCGAGCAAAATGACTGGTGGTTCGAGGCCCGTCGACGGATCGTGCTCGAGTTGATCGAATCTCACTGGTCGGAGTCGAACGACCACGCCACACTTCTTGATGCCGGATGCGGCACGGGGATCACGCTTGAATACATCGAGCGATTCGGTCAAGCCTGTGGCGTGGACAATCAAATGGTCGCGCTGAAATTCTGCAGGATCAGGAACGCGAAGAGGCTGACATGTGCGCCGATCGAGAACCTGCCGTTTGCCGATGCATCCTTCGACATCGTGACCTGTCTCGACGTCATCGAACATATCGATGAAGATCAGAGTGCTGTCAACGAAATCGCCCGAGTCATTCGACCTGGCGGGCTTCTCGTCCTCACGGTACCCGCCTTTCAGGTTTTTTGGTCGGACCACGACGTGATCAATCATCACAAGCGACGATATCGACGAAACGATGTTCGCCGACTCCTTTCGAAGTACTTTACGATCGATCTTCTGTCGTACTACAACATCCACCTGTTTCCGCTTGCAGTTCTCGTGCGGATGGTCAAGAGAATTGAGATGATGATCTGGCCGTCGGCTGTCCGCAAAGTCAAGGCAGAGAACACGTACCTCCCGCGGAGCATCAACGGACTGTTCAGCAGGATCTTCGGTTCAGAGATCATTTGGCTCAAGCGGGGCCCTCTTCCCATCGGATTGTCCATCATCTGCGTTGCCCATAGATGCGCGGGATCTGCAGGTCTGACCACAGAGTGCTCGAGCGCCTCTGAGTCATGACTGCTTGACTTTTTCGGCGTGAGAGGTCGAAACTTCTCCTGATGTCCCTGTTTCTTTGGACAATCCCACCCCTCGTTCTGCTTCATATCATGGTGTATTCGAGGCGGAGGAACCTCTTCCTGTTCCAGATCTTGCTTGATGTGGTCCTTGTCGTGGTCATGGGCCCGGCCTTGATTGGCGCCAGGGACCTCAATCCCATACGTTGTATCGAGGAAAATGTCACTTTCCGACAGGTCGAGTGGTCTGAGGAAACCGAATATCAGCCAACCCAGTCGGACCTCGTGTTCTATTTCCACCCATGGTGGGAGGAGGCTGGTCGGCAGCTTTGCCGGGCGGATGTGCCGCTCATTCAGCCTGGGTTCGGCGCTGGTCTGCCGCTCCTCGCCAATGGCCAGACTGGGCTGTGGGCGCCGGTGATGCTGCCTGTTTGGCTGCATGGGCCCGAGCGCGGCACTACCATCATGGCGTTTTGGAAGATCGAGGTGGCCGGGCTGGGCGCCTTTCTGCTCATGTTTCGAGCGTGGCGGCTCCACTGGACTGCGGCCGCGGTGGGCGGTGTCGGATGGGCCGCGACTCCCTATCTCATTGGCTGGCTGCTGGTGCCGCTGGCATGGGCGGTGGCGCTCTTGCCGTGGATCTGGTGGGCTGCCCGGTGGGTGATGACGAAGTCCGCACCTGGTTGGAGCGTGGTCGCGGTCGGCGCCGGTCTGGGATGGTTGATGGGGGCCGGACTCCACCCGGAGACTGCAGCGATTGTCTGTGGCTCCGCTCTGTTCTCGGTGGTCTGCCTCCACCCCAGAAGAGTCTGGCGGGTGGCAAGTGTCGCGCTGGTCGCTGGGGTTGTCGTGATGGCGCTCGCGTGGCCCACCCTGGGCTATATCTGCTCGTCTTCCAGAGTTCCAATCGTTGGCGACGGTGGTGCCAATCGACAAGGACTCCCGATCTCGATGAAGAAGGACCTCGTGCGGCAGATTGCTGTGCCAGCAGCCATGGGACACCCCGGTCGAGGAGATTGGAAACCAGCTTATCCTCACGCCCCCGGTGCCGCTGGGGTCGGCGGCGCGATCTTCGTGCTGCTCGCAGCGGGTCGGATCAGCCGCCGACACCGCCGCGTGGCTGTGGCGGCGGGTTCCATCGCCGTACTTGGTCTGGTTCTGCTGGTCCGAATTCCTCCCCTCGATGCCTTGCTTGTCCGGATCCCGCCCCTCGATCACATGACGGTTCCTCGCTTCGGGGTCCTTATTCCGTGGGGTGTGGTCGTTCTCGCTTCGCTCGCGCTCGACGCGGCCATCCGGGGACGTGTTCGAAAAACAGCCGCGCGGTTGACACCGGTGGTGATCGTCCTGATCGTCGCCCTGTGGTCTGTACCATGGAAGCTGTCGCCCGTGGATACCACGTTGGTGGGGCTTTCAGTCGTGGTAGGGGCGGTCGCGGGTTTGTCGCACCGATGGAAGTTCATGCCCCTGCTGGTACTGGCGGAATTGGCCCCGCTGGCGGTTGGTATCAACCCGGTCGCGAGCACCGAGGATCGGCTCCCCAGAACGCCCTTGCTCGAACGACTCGTGGAGCTCGAGGCAGCCAAACCGAGCCGGGTCATGGGCCTCAACCGAGCCTTACCCCCGAATCTTGCCCCGCGCTATGGCCTTCGCGACCTTCGCGCGTTGGATCCGTTGAGACCAGTGCCCTTCGTGCGTCTCATGGGCGTGCTTGGTGAACCACCGACCATCCTCGGTGGTCCACTGCAACGGGCGCCGGCGGGTCTCTGCGGCGCCTGGGGGGTGGGGCGGCGGCGCTGCAAGTGATCACGATCGACGAATCACGCTTCGACG
>CBDTWX010000184.1:0-9920 GCA_965364305.1 uncultured Thermoanaerobaculia bacterium | reverse complement strand
GGATACTTGCGCTTCGCCGCCCTCGTCACGAAACCTGGTGAGAAGTGCGGGCTAGCGCTCGAACTTTCGGATGGTTTCCGGGTAACCAAAGAAATAGCCCTGTTGAAGCTCGATTCCAAGCTCCCGAAGTATATCGACCTCACCCTCGGTCTCCACGCCTTCTGCGATCACGATCGACTGACTTTCCTTGGCGAACCCAGTGATCGCCGACACCAGGTTGCGTTTGATGGGCTCGTCAGCGAGGTCCCGAACCAGCATCTTGTCGAGCTTGATGAATTCGGGCTGCAAATCAGCAAGCACATGAAGAGAGCTGTAGCCGGTTCCCATGTCATCGATCGCTATGCGGAAACCGCATCTACGCAACGCAGTCACCCGCTCCCGCAGCCGGCTGGCGCTTTCCGCGTAGGTCCGCTCCGTGATCTCGAGGACGCACAACGCCGGAGGTCGTCCAGCCTGCTCAAACTTACCGGCCAGTCCGTTGGCCTCCGACTCGATGAACTCGAGGCCGAGCATGGAGAGGTTGAGGAACAGAATCGAACCGTCGGGAAGCATTTTCGCGTTCTTCAAGGCGCGTTCAACACAGAGGAGTTCGATCTCACCGAGCATTCCGGCACGCTCGGTGAAACCGAAGAGGTTTTCCGCCGTTTCGAGGTAGCTCCCCTCCGGACCGCGGCTCAACGCCTCGTAGCCGAGGATCTTTCGGCCCGGAATCTGGACGATGGGTTGGAAGAGTGTTCGAATGGACTTCTTGCTCAATATGCTGCGTACTTCGTCGAGGCGTGCTTGGTCGAGGGCCTCGCCGCGGCGGTGAAAGTCCTGCCTCGCATCGAGGATGCCGTTGTAAATGGTTCTCTCGACCCGCAGCGCGGGCCGCATCTTGATGACCCCTTGACCTACTCGCACAGTCACCGATTCCGTCTCACCGGTGTCGTCGATAATCGAGATCCCCTCGATGAGGGTGTCGTGAAGTCGCCCCGCCTCGAAGTGATCGGAGAGGATGACCAAGAAGATATCACCCCGGACGTTTTCCTGGCAGAGCAGACCTCCAGTCCCAGCGGTCGTCTCGAGCAAGTCGCTGAGATGAGAGGCGACGCTCCGCAGAACTGCGTCGTACCGCTCCCAGCCGACAATTCGTTCGAGATTCTGCTCGTGCTCGATACGCACCAACAAGACCTGGAGCGAGCCCCGCTCATCCAGCATTCTGCGCACCCGGTCGAGAACGACCGGCAAGGTGGGAAGCTTGGTGACGGGATCGAACAAGCTCGCACGGTATTGCAGAATCCTCGTCTGCAGCTCGACTGGATCAGAGCCGGCGGAGCCGTTATTCACGCGTCTCGCCTTGAGTGTCGCCGAGAAGCTGACGAACCTGACGAACCAGCTCGCGGGGCGAGAAAGGCTTGCAGATATATGCGTTTGCGCCCAGCTGAAGGGTGCCGAGCTGGTCCTGATGACCGCTGCGGGCGCTGACCACAAGGACCGGCACATTAGCGCCATTCGGATCGAGACGGAATAATTTGAGGAGCTCCATCCCGTCCAGGTCGGGCATCATGAGATCGAGCAGGACGAGATCAGGCAGATCCGCCAACATCCGGGCCAGGGCCGACCGTCCGTCGGTATCCGTCTCTACCTCAAAACCGTCCGCTCTCAAGATGGTCGCCAGCAGATCCACCATGTCGGGTTCGTCGTCAACCACGAATATGCGCGCCATTAGAACTCCTCTACCGTGAAGCGATCCTCATCAGCGTCATCGAGTCTACCAGAAGACCCTTTGGCGACAGGCATTTTGCTCTGGTCTTCCGCCATCGGGAACCAGACAAAAAAGGTCGATCCAACCTGCTCCTCACTCTCTGCCCACACCGCTCCAAAATGAGCTTCAACAATGCTCCGAACCAACGACAATCCAAGACCCATACCGCCAAAACGCCGGCGAGAACTCGGATCCACCTGATGAAATCTGTCAAAGACCCGGTCGAGCTCGGGTTGCGGGATGCCGACCCCGCTGTCAGTAACTCGAGTCAACACCCCGGCGCGCCCCTCGTGGTCGCTGGTCTCGGCGATGACCAGCACGGTCCCGCCCTGGGGCGTGAATTTGACTGCGTTGTCAAGCACATTGAGGAAAACTCGCTCCACCTGTTCGATGTTGACCTCGAGCATCGGCAGATCCGGTTCCACCCGAAGAACGAAGTCCATTTTCCGGTCCTCGAACCGCGGTTTGAAGGTGTCGAAAACCCCTTCGAGGATGGAACCAATATCGACCTCCTCGCGAGATGTGTCGAGAGTCGTGAATCGATCGAGCCGCGACAACTGTACGAGTTCCTCGACTCTCAGCGACAATCGCTGGACGTTTTTTCGGCAGACCATCACCGCCTGCTGCGCCTCGTCGGCAATGCCGCCCAGGCCTCCCTCGGACATCAGCTCGAGATAACCACGGAGAGCCGTGAGTGGAGTTTTGAGCTCGTGCGAGACGTTTGCCACCAGGTCGGCCTTCGTCTGGTCGAGGGTTTCGAGCTCGCGGTTGGCCTCTCGGAGCCGACGGATAGTCGCCAAAAGCTCGTCCGCCATGAGATTGAAGGCTTCGGCGAGCTCTTCGATCTCATCGCGCGAGCTCACCGAAACCCGTTCCGCGAGGTGTCCCTCCTGGATTCGCTGCACACCCTCGCGCAGCCTGTCGACGTCCTGAGTGATTCCGGCCGCGAGGGTCACCGATACCCATTGGGTCAGACCGAGGCCGGCGGCGAGTATCAGCGCCGAGAGCCAGAGCGACGAGCGCAGCTGCCGGTCGACGTTGGCGTAGCTGAAGGTGCCAACAAACGAGTGGGTGTGGATGCCCCACTGCAAAACCACCGGTGCCACCACCCGATAGGTCCGCATACCTCCCAGCTCGGTGACCCGCTCGGCGGTCGTTTCGAGCCCAACAATCGCGCGCAGCAGCCTTCGGTCGGTGATCACCGGTGCGTTGGCGCCGTCGCCATAGACGATGACTCCGCCGTCCTCGGAACGGAGCACAACCCGGCCACGCACATCGACAACCTCGAGCCGTTCGACGTCCTGGTTGAGTTCCCGCAATGCGGCCACCTGCTGATCGAGAAGACCCCGCCCACTCGACCCGAGAAAAAAAACGGAATCAGTCAGCGGTTTGCTGACCAGGGAGGCATAGGTGCGAGCCGACCGCTCCATGTTGCGCCGTACCGACCGGTGCCTGAAGACCACCAGTACCAGCGCACTGAGAACCAGACTGAGCACCACCGCAAACGCAATGTGACGGGCAATCCGCCTCTGCAGCCGGCCTCGTCTCCTACTCACGAAAAATTCGCCCCCCTCTTTCGATCATACATCGCACACTCTCCCGAACCGCTGAGCGCTACTCCAGGTTTTGGACCTGTTCACGCACCCGTTCGGCGGCCGCCTTCGCATCAACCAAGCGCTCGGCTACACCGGGCTCGCGACACTTCGACCCCAACGTATTGAGCTCGCGGTGGATTTCCTGGCACAGGAAATCGAGTGTTCGACCAACGACCCCGCCACCCCTTAATCGATCTTCAAACGCGTCGAGATGGGCACGAAGTCGCACGACCTCCTCTGCCACGTCGGCGCGGTCCGCCGAAATCGCCGCCTCCTGGACAAGTCGATCTTCGTCGACGGCTACCGAAGAACCCACAAGTTCAGTGATCCGTTCCCGGTTCCGCTCGAGAACCCGTCGACGGATGTCGGGCATCTGTGGTTCGAACCAGTCCGCAAAGCCAGCAACCTCGGCCAGCTCCGATTCAATCTGATGACCGAGGCGCTCGCCCTCGGAACTCCGCATTTCCACCGTCGCTCCCACGGCCTCATCCGCCACCGATCGAAGGGCGGTCTTTTCATCCTCGTCGAGGATTGTCTCCGGAGAGGTCACCATCACCAGCCCTGGCACGCTCACAACGTCTCCGAGCTGTACCGGTCCGGCGACTGTTTCCGGCAGCTCCAGACGAGCGAGCTGGTCGGCGACCTGACGCACCGCCTCGACGTTGACCGCCACGTCAACTGCTGCAGAGCCAGTTCGCTCGAAGTTCAGCTGTGCCGTCACGCGACCACGTTGAAAGCTCTCGGTGATGGCCGACCGGACAACTGCCTCGATTTCGGGGACCTCCTCGCGTAAGTTCGTGCGAATCTGAACGTCGAGATAACGATGGTTCACCGAGCGCACCACAATCGACACTCCGAACCGATTCGAGATCTCGCCACGAGCGCGCCCGAATCCGGTCATGCTCATCAGCGCCATCTTCATCCTCCGCATTCATCGAAATCTCAGATTACAGTTTTTGGCCTCATCGTTCAAACGTTTGAACGATCGAATGTTAGCAGCTGAAGACTTCGCCATCACCGGTGAAGATCTCTGCTCGTTCGCCGTTCAAGGAACCTTTTTCCTCTGTGAGGCTGCGACAGGCAGCCCGGCACCGTGCGGAAAATCGCGGACGATGTTTTGCTGATCCGTTTGATCTCACGATGGCGAGACGGATGCCACCGCGGTGAGATTCTCTGACCCGCGGCGCCGTTGAAAGAAGCGTCTGCCACCCGTATGGCGAAATAGAAGCAACCTTTATGCCTGAATTGAGAATCGCCCCTTCATTCCTTACAATTGAAGAGCATAAAATACTGGAAAATCATATATTTGTGACCTTTTTCAGAATATGTTACAATGCGCGGCCGTATTGACGTTTCTAGGGAGGATTGACCTCACTTCATGGCAGATCTTCATCAGTTTCGTACCGCCGGCGAAGAGCCTCTCGATTGTATCTACATCCTTCAGTGCGCCGACACCGATCCCATCGGTGGCCTCGAGTTTTCGGCAAAGGAACGAAAAGCGCTACGGGCCAAGGCGAAGGCCCTCGGCCCACGCGGCGAGGAGGGTGAACTGATCTCGGGCGAGTGCCCCCTCGATCTCGCCCACCGCGTCACATTTGTCGGTCTCGGCGATGAACGCAAGCTCACCCACTCTGCGCTGCGCAAGGCCCTCAGCCGGGTCATGCGTCAGGCGACCAAGAACAGGGAGTATCAGATCGGCCTCGGGGTGCCGGTGAGGGTGCACGGTTTGAGCCACGCCGAGTCGCGTCTTTTCGCCCTGCGCGAGGCTTCGATCGCAGATTACACATTCGATCACTTCAAATCGAAGAAGAACGAATTCGAAAAGATCGACGGCCTGCACATCTTTCCGCTTGCCAGAGAATCCGAAGAAGACCTCGAGGCAAGCTTGGAGCGTGTACGGTTGCTGCGAACCTCACAGCAACTGGCCCGAGATCTCGGGAATCGGCCAAGCAACGATCTGACCCCGGAATCCTTTGCCACCGCGGCCAAGGAGATGGCTGAAGAGGTCAGCGGACTGAGGGTCACGATTCTCGGCATCAAAGAGCTCCAGAAGGAGAAGATGGGCGGCATCCTCGGGGTCAGCCAGGGCTCGGTCGAGGAGCCGAGGCTCATCGTCATCGAGCATCGCCCCAAGAAACCCAAGAAGTCGGTGGTTTTGGTGGGCAAGGGCGTGACGTTCGACTCCGGCGGAATCTCGATCAAACCGGCCGCCGGTATGGGTTGGATGAAGTACGACATGAGCGGAGCCGCAACCGTCATGGGCGTCATGCGCGCGGTTGCCGACCTCGATCTTCCGATCAAGGTCGTCGGTTTGATTCCTGCGGTCGAAAATATGCCGTCGGGAACTGCCACAAAACCGGGTGATGTATTAACCACCGCCTGCGGCAAGACCGTCGAGGTCGACAACACCGACGCCGAGGGGCGTCTGATTCTCGCCGATGCCTTGCACTACTCGGCGCGCTTCAATCCTGACATCGTCATCGACTACGCAACCCTCACGGGTGCTTGCGTCGTGGCCCTCGGGCACGAGGCGGCAGGTGCGATGGGCAACGATCCGGAGCTCCTCGACACGCTTCGCACCCTTGGTGAAGGGGTCGGAGAGCGGGTCTGGCCGATGCCCCTCTACGACGAGTACCTGTCCTATCTGAAGAGTGAGTGGGCGGATATCAAGAATGCGGGCAGTCGCTGGGGTGGTGCCGTGACCGCCGGCACATTCCTCGAACAGTTCGTGCCCGAGAAGGTGAGTTGGGCGCACCTCGATATCGCGGGAGTCGCCTACAACGAGAAGGAGCACAACGGGCTGCCGAAGGGGGCATCCGGTTTTGGAGTCGTCCTCACCGTCAACTTCCTCGAGCACCTTCTGAAGTAAGACGTGCCACCCATCACCCGATCAAACAAACGCCGCGTTCACCGCGGCGTTTGCACGAATATCGCCCGTGATGTCTGAATACCGACCACCAGCGTCACTTTGCATCGGGCCGCTCGAGGTTTCACCTCCGATCGTTCTCGCACCCATGGCGGGCGTTACCAACTACCCCTTTCGGAGCCTCTGCCGCCGGTTCGGGGCCGGGCTGTTCATTAGCGAGATGATTACCGCTCGAGCATTGGTCGAAGGTCGCGAAAAAACTCTCAAGCTCGCCGATTTCGGACCCGACGAATCTCCGCGAAGCCTGCAGCTCTACGGCGTGGACCCGATCTATGTCGGTCGAGCGGTCCAGCTCCTCGTCGATCAGGGTCGTGTCGATCACATCGACCTCAACTTCGGTTGCCCGGTACGTAAGGTCACCCGCAAGGGCGGAGGGGCAGCGATACCTGCCAAACCGAGATTGCTCGCAGCGATCGTCCGTGCGGCAATCGACGCCGCCGGCGAGGTGCCCGTGACCATCAAGTTCAGGATGGGCATCGACGACGATCACCTCAGCTATCTCGAGTCAGGGCACATCGCCGAAGAGGAAGGGTGTGCCGCCATCACGCTGCACGCGCGTACGGCCGCCCAGCTCTATGACGGTCAGGCGAGATGGCAGGCAATTGCGGAACTCAAACATTCGCTCAAGGGAATTCCGGTCATCGGCAACGGCGACGTCTGGGTCGCCGACGACGCCCTCCGGATGATTCGACAGACCGGGTGCGACGGTGTCGCGGTGGGGCGAGGTTGCCTCGGGCGGCCGTGGCTTTTCCGCGATCTCGCAGACGTCTTCGCGGGTGCCCAGCCTCGGACGCCTCCGACCTTTGGCGAGGTCGCACACCTCATGGTCGAGCACGCATCCCTGCTCGTCGACTGGTGTGGCGAGCACTCCGCGATGCGCAGCTTTCGAAAACACAGTGGGTGGTACACCAAGGGATTCCCATTCAGCGCAAGGCTTCGCCAGCGCCTGATGCGGGTCTGCTCCTTGGCCGAGCTCGAGGAGGTCTTGACCACCGTTGATCGTGACCAGCCATTCCCCGAACACAGCCATCTGGTGCGACGCGGAAAGCGAAGCGGCACCCAGAAAGTCGCTCTTCCAAAAGGCTTCTGGGACGACCCCGACGACCCCACCCCACCCACCGCTGAAGGCGCCGACGAGGCGGTTTCGGGAGGGTGAAGCCTCGACCTCCCGCCCACCCAGACGCGAGACGCGAGATGCGGGATTCGCACCCCTTTTCCCACAGAGCCCTCCGCTCGGTCGCTTCGCTCCCTCGGTCGGGATGACACTTTGAAGGCCCTCGGCCGATTCAGCGAACGGTTTGACGATAAAAGTGTCATTCCGAGCGACGCCAACCCGCCGGCGGCAGCGACCCGTGGCCGAGGCCGGAGTGGCAGGGCGGGTGGAGGCCGGCCAATCGGCCACTCGCTGGCGATAGTGCGTAACTTCGCTCAAAGGCCGTCCGTAACGGCCGAGTCGAGGAACCTACTGGGAGGGGTGGGCGGTATTCCGAATTCCGAATTCCGAATTCCGAATTCTAATCCTCTTGATTCTCCTGGAGCGGGTGGAGGGAATTCCTCATTCCTAGTTCCTCATTCCTCATTCACAATTCTCGATTCCCGCCTGCGCGGTGTATCGGTAGCCGTCCTTCCTCGACCTCACAGCTCCCGATCTCGTTGCCCTGATTGACACATTCACAGCTCGGACCCCCGCACGAACCTCGCAAGTTCCGTCCGCTGATCAGAACGCAAACCGTCATCGCCAGGACGGCGAGGGAAAACAGCACAAAGGTCAGGAAGAGTATCTGCATCGGTCTGCCTTATTCAACAGACGTGACGGTCGCGGAATTCTCGACCAGCGCCGCCCAGACGTCAGTCGGCCGCTCTTCAAAGACCATTTCCCTCTTGCGGATGAGAAATAGGGCGGGAATCTGCTGTCGTTGAGCCAGGGCAAATCCCTCCTCCGGGCCGAGAACCTCGAGAGCCGTCGCCAGGGCATCCGCCGTCATACAGCTCGAATGGATGACCGAAACTGAAGCCAAGTCGTGAGCAATCGGGCGCCCGGTGCGAGGATCGATGGTGTGGGAGATCCGGACACCGTCGCGCACGATGAAGTTGCGATAGTCGCCCGAAGTCGCGAGCGCCAAATCCGTGAGAGCAATCGCCGTGTGGATCGCGCGCCCCCCGGCATCCGGTCGCTCGATTCCAATGCGCCATTCATCGCCGGAGGCCTTGCGCCCACGGGTCCGCACCTCGCCGCCGATCTCGACCATGTAGGTCGAGAAACCCTCGCCTTCGAGGGCGGCCGCAACCTCATCGACGGCGAAGCCCTTGGCGATGGCAGACAGATCAATGCGACATTCGGGAATCGCCTTGCGCAAGGTGCCGTTGACGGGATCTACCGCAATCTGTTCGTACCCAATGATCGCCACCAGTTCGGCCAGTCTCTCCTCGCTCGGCGCTTCGGTGACGCCGGAGGGCCCAAAACCCCACAGATCCACCAGCGGACCGACCGTAATGTCGAACGCCCCGTCGGACAGCCGGGCGACCCGCTGCGCCTCCGCGACGATTTCCAGCATTTCCGGCGACGCAACGAACGGCTCGGTGCCGAGTCGGTTGAAGATCTCAATCTCGGAGTCGAGCCGATAGGTGGACATGGCGCCTTCGACCGTGTCCACCGCCTCGCGCACCAGATCGGCGACCCGATGAATCGTGGCCTCGTCGTCATGCGAGGTCACCACCTTGACGGTAAAGATCGTGCCCATGGTGGGACCGGTCACGACCCGTTCGCGTCTGTCCGCCGAATCCAGAGGTTGCCGAAAAAAATACACCGCAAAGAGGGCGGCGACAAACAACCCAGGCAGGATCAGGCGCCGTACGGGCGGCAATCCGTTCGTCTGAACCACGAAAACCCTTCGATGCTACTCGCCGAAGTCGTCGAGCATGATGTTTTCAGGTTCGACGCCGAGATCGAGAAGCATGTTCGTGACCGCCTGGTTCATCATCGGCGGTCCACATATGTAGTATTCAACGTCCTCCGGCGCCGGATGGTTCCCGAGATACTTATCGAGCGCGACCTGGTGGATGAAACCGGTGTCGCCCGTCCAGTTGTCCTCCTCCAGCGGATCCGACAATGCAAGGTGCCACTCGAAGTTCTCGTTGGCGGCCGCGATCT
The DNA here is from genome assembly GCA_965364305.1 of uncultured Thermoanaerobaculia bacterium. Lineage (GTDB taxonomy): Bacteria > Acidobacteriota > Thermoanaerobaculia > Thermoanaerobaculales > Sulfomarinibacteraceae > Sulfomarinibacter. The sequence continues at coordinate 501 of CBDTWX010000184.1, read as the reverse complement.
CATCGAAATCTTCCTGGTAGAAGGCCTCGCGAAGACTGCGCGCGCCATACCAGAACGAGACCTTGCGGTCGGTGTGAAGCCGGTGAAACTGGTCAAAGATGTGCGACCGCATCGGCGCCATCCCCGCACCGCCGCCGATGAAGACCATCTCGTTGTGGGTCTCCCTGGCAAAAAAATCGCCAAATGGTCCGGAAATGGTCGCTGTGTCACCCGGTTTGAGATTGAAGATATACGACGACATCTTGCCCGGCGGGACATCAGGCATGCTGGGCGGCGGCGAAGCGATCCGAACGTTGAGCATGATGATACCTTCGTCGCCGGGGTAATTGGCCATGGAGTAAGCACGCGTCACCGGTTCATCGACCTTCGACACAAAACGCCACATATCGAATTTGTCCCAATCGCCCCGATACTCCTCGTCGATATCGAAGTCCGAGTATTTGACGACGTGCGGCGGGCACTCGATCTGGATATAGCCGCCGGCTCGGAAGGGGACCACCT
>CBDTWX010000183.1:0-9983 GCA_965364305.1 uncultured Thermoanaerobaculia bacterium | reverse complement strand
GGTGTGGAGCGCAGGGTCCGCCGATGACGCGATGCGGTGCCTCCTGGATCGTGGAATTCCCCACCTGGCGGTCATCGACATCAACATGCCGGGAACCGCAATGCTTACGCTCTCACGACAGATCAAAGGGCGCTGTGATCTTCCGATTGTCATGATGACCGCGGAGACCGACTCCGGTGCGGTCGTGACCGCGCTCGAAGAGTTTGCCGAGGATTACATAACAAAACCCGTGGAGCTGCAGGTGCTGGTCGCTCGGGTGGGACGGGTATTGCGTCGGATTCGCGATTTCACGTATGCCGTCGGTCCGATCATGGAGGTTGATGATCGGCTCGGCATCGAGTTTGCCCGATGCCGGGCCCTGGTCTGCGGACGCGAGGTAGCGCTGACGCCGACCGAGACGAAGCTGCTTCACATTCTCGTGCGGGATGCCGGCCGGACGGTCCGTACGGAGTACCTCCTGCAACGCGTTTGGCCGCTCGAGGAGGTCTTCGAGGACACCTTGAGGGTGCACGTCTGCCGGCTTCGCGGGAAGATCGAGGAGGATCCGAGTCAACCGAGGTATGTGATGACGGTTCGGGGGCATGGCTACCGATTTCCGGAGCTGGTAGGTCGGAAAGCCGCGAGCCGCGGGCCATCCCCGAAGGGCGGCCGACGATCAGTGAAACTCGAATCCGTCTCTTGAGAGATCGGGAATGGGGAGCGTGTGACGACCGAGCGAGGGCAGCGGTGGGCACGGCACGTAATGCGGACCGTAATGTCCAAGAGATATGCTCGATTGAAAGGATCGCAGGAAGATACTTTGGAGATTTTTTCGGCTGCGCACGGGTGCCGAGCGAATGTGAGGGCTGAGCCGTAACGCCGAGGAGGGGGGCAATGATGCAGTCAACAGGGTGTGCGCGCGGCGACCTTTGCGTTCAGTGCGGTTGTCACCTCTGTCTGAGGATGAGCTCTTCCTATTTTCGGCCGGCGACATTGTCCAAGGACCATGAGGTCCGATAAGATGTTCCTGCTCAAGAACGTACCGATTCGACAAAAGCTCCGGCGACTGATCGTGGTCACCTCCGCGGTGGCTCTTTTTCTGGCGTGTGTCAGTTTCATGGGCTATGCCTTCCTCACGGCACGCTCCCAACTGACACGCGAGCTGCAGAGCATGACTGACCTGATTGGTGTCAACTCCGCATTCTCGCTCATGTTCACTGACGCAGAGTCGGCGAGGGAGACATTGTCGGCGCTTGGAACTGACCCTCGTATTGAGGCCGCCCAACTGTTTGACGCGAACGGCAACCTCTTCGCGAATTATCGAAGAGAGAGCAACGATTCACGGCCCCTCGATCAGTATCTGACACCCGGGGTCTATCACGAGAAAGGCGGTATGATCGTCACTCGGCCAATTCTCGCCGATGGTGAGCAGGTCGGGGTCATCGTGGTCTCGGCCGGCCTCGAACACGTCTACCGCTCTCTTCGCCGCTATGCCGCCATCGCCGGCTGGGTGCTGTTGGTGTCCTTGGCGGTGGCGTTCGGCTTGTCCACCGTTCTCGAAGGTCTGATTTCGCGGCCGTTGCTGAGCCTGACCGAGACGGCGGCACGGGTCTCTGAAAGTGGCGACTACTCCGCCCGAGCGAAGGCAGAGAGCGATGACGAGCTCGGTCGGCTGATCGACAATTTCAATCATATGCTGCAACAGATCCAGGAGCGCGATATCGCACTCCAAGAGGTGAACGATCGGCTCGAGGATCGGGTCCAGGAACGGACCGAGGAGCTCGAACGCGAGGTGCAGATGCGGGCCGGGACGGAGGCTCATCTTCGAGCCTCACTGGCGGAGAAGGACGTTTTGCTCAAGGAGATTCACCACCGGGTCAAAAACAACCTCCAGGTGATCTCGAGCCTCCTCAACCTGCAGACCAGCCACGTGGATGACGAGCAGGTCCGCCAGATCCTCACCACCAGTCAGGATCGACTCCGCTCGATCGCGCTCGTTCACGAGATGTTCTACCAGTCGGAGGACCTCGCGCGCATCGACCTGGCACCGTTTCTTTCGGCCACGATGTCGTATCTCTTGAGCGCCTATGGGATCGATCCCAAGGTGGTTCATGCGCACGTCGACTGCGGGCCGATGCACGTGGCGATCGACACGGCGATCCCGCTCGGTTTGATCACCCACGAGCTGACCTCCAACGCCCTGAAGTACGCATTTCCCGAGAACCGGCATGGCGAGGTTCGCGTCGCCCTCCAGCCAAACGGCAGCTCGGTCCATCTCACGGTGGCTGATAACGGCGTCGGTATTCCTGAGCATGTCCGATGGGATCGCCCGGCTTCGTTGGGTCTCCAGCTGGTGCACAGCCTGACCCGGCAGATCAAGGGTCATATCGAGCTCGAGCAGCTTAGGGGGACCTGCTTTACCGTGAGCATTCCCGACAGCCACTTCGACCTGGGAGATTGATCCGTGGTTCAGACAAAGGTCCTGGTTGTGGAGGACGAGGGCATCGTCGCGATGGATCTCAGACGAACGCTCGAAGGTTTTGGGTACCAGGTCCCGGCAATGGCCATCTCGGGCAGCGAAGCACTCGAAATGGCGAGAGAGACCCGCCCCGACATCGTCCTGATGGATATCAGGCTCGAAGGTCAGATGGACGGCATCGACGTCGCGCTCAAGCTCAAGAGCTCGCTGGATGTCCCGGTCGTGTTCCTGACCGCCTATGGCAACGAAACCACCCTGCAGCGAGCCAAAACCGCCCAGCCCTTCGGTTTCCTGCTCAAACCCTTTCAGGAGCGCGAGCTGCGGAGCGCTGTCGAGGTCGCCCTCTACAAGCACGGCATGGAGAGAAAGCTGCGTCAGCGCGAAAGCTGGTTGGATGCCATACTCCGCGGCATGGCGGACTGCGTCATCGCGACCGACGCAGCCGGTTTCATCACCTTCATGAACCCTCCCGCAGAAAGGCTGACCGGTCGAACCCTCGACCAGGTTCGTGAGCTCACGCTCGTAAAACTCCTGCGCCTGGTCGACGACGCACGCGCGCCGATACCGCTCGACACGATCTTCGATAGGGCCGGGATCCATGGTGTCGCCTCCGCGATTCTGATCGGTGCGGATCAACGGGAAACGCCGGTGGACCTCTCCGTCACTCGGTTACAGAATGACAAGGGCAGGCCGGAAGGCGTGGTGGTGGTCTTCCGAGACGTGTCACTTCGTCTGAAGGCTGAGCAGGCGGACGCGCTGCGCCGATCTGAGGAGCGATTGCGGGCTCTCATTGACGGCGGCTCCGACATGATCATCGTCTTCGACTCGGAGATGAAGATCCGCTTCGCGAGTCCGTCGGTGGAGCAGATCGGTGGGTTCTCTCCGGAAGAGACTCTCGGCGCCAGCATTCTCGATTTCGTCGTCCCCGAGGATCATGGCCTGCTCGAGGAGGCCATGAATGGCGTCAGGGAAGGTCGCCACGAGCGAATGACACTGGAGGTTCGAGCCCGCCGCCGAGACGGTTCCCTGGTCACCTTGGAGACCGTCAGCACAGACCTCCTGGACCACCCGCTGATCAACGGCGTCGTGGTCAACGCTCGTGACGTCACCGAACGCAAGCGAATGGAGGCCGCCATTCGCCAGTCCGAGCGGGACTATCGTGGTCTGTTCGAGAACGCCAACGACTGCATCGTCATCTTCGAGCCCGAGGAGGAACGCGTTCTCGAGGCCAACGCGCGCGCGTGCGAGGTCTACAGGATCGAGCGCTCGGAGTTTGTTGGCATGTCGCTGAAAGACCTCTCCGAGAATGTGGATCGGGGCCGACGGCACGTTGATTTGACGCTCGCGACCGACGGTGTTCACCGGTTCGAGACCGTTCATCACCGCAAGGACGGCTCGGCGGTGAACCTCGAGATCACCGCCTCCGTCGTGGATTACCAGGGTACCCGCGCGATTTACAGCATCGGTCGGGACGTGACTGACCGCAAGCGCGCGGAGCAGGCGATCGTTCGCGCCAACCGACGGCTCGAGATCCTCAACATCCTGTGGCGTGAGATCGCCGCTGTGAGGTCTCCCCGCGAGGTGGTGGAGGCGGCGCTGACAAAGCTGACCGAGCTCCTGCCGTGCGATTTCGGATCGGTGGTGCTCGCCGATCGACAGAGCCAGGAGTCAACCGTGTTCGTCGCCGTCGGAGACGAACAGCTCGGTCCGGTGGCCGGAGTGAGGCTTCCGCTCGAGAGCGACACGAAATGTGTTTTGGCCGGTGACGACGGTCTGAACCGCTGTTCCGACCTCGGCACCGACGGGTCAGGCTGCCCGATGACACGGAGCTACTTCGGCGATTCTGCTGCGGATTGCGTGTGTGCATCTCTCCGGACGGAGGGTTCGGGGACGGGACAGCTCCACCTCGTTTCGCGTGCTCCGGATTCCTTCAGCGACGATGATCTGAAAGTCGCCCGCGAGGTGGCCGGGGTGATCGGAGTCGCCCTGCACCAGGCGCGGCTCCAGGCGGAGCTGAGAGATCACGAGCAGAGGCTTCGGGCGCTGGTCGACAATCTTCCCGAGGGCGTGGTATGCCTCGACCTGGACTTCCGAGTCTCGCTGGCGAATCCTCCGGGACGCAGGCTGCTCCGCGTGATCGCGGACGCCGATGTCGGCGATGTGGTTGAAGTGCTAGCAGGTCAAGCCTTGTCCGGACTCATCGCTGCACCGGACGAGGATCTCAATCGCCCGGTGACCGTCGAGACCCAGGATCACCGCACCTTCGAGCTCGGGGTCGTTGATCTGACTGAGAATCAACGAGAGGTCGGTGGATACATCGTCGTGATTCGCGAGCTGACCCGGGAGCTGGAGACGCGGAAGCGGCTCGCGCTCTCGGAGCGTCTGGCCTCAGTCGGTCAGCTTGCGGCCGGGATCGCGCATGATTTCAACAACATGCTGCAGGCGATCACGGGATCGGCGCAGCTCATCGAGGCGGACGACCAGCTCCCGGCCGCGGTCATCGAAAAGGCTCGGGCAATCAACCAGCAGGGGCAGCGCGGTGCGGGTCTCATTCGGCAGATTCTCGACTTCAGTCGGAAGACGGTCAGCGAACGGCGACCGCTGCGCCTCGAGCTCATCATCAAGGAGACCGTGAAGATGCTCGAGCGCTTCATCTCCGAAGAGGTCAGCATCCGCGTCGAGATCGTTCCTGGAGAACATATCATCATGGCCGACGCGACCCAGGTCCAACAGGTCCTGATGAACCTCGCGATCAACGCCCGCGACGCGATGCCCAGTGGGGGACAGCTCACGATCAGCCTGGACCGGGTTCATTTCTCAGCCGAAGATCCGCGACCCTTCCCCCAGATGTCCCACGGCGAGTGGCATCGGTTGACCGTTCGTGACACCGGTACCGGAATGCCGCCGGACGTTGTAGCACGAGTCTTCGAGCCGTTTTTCACCACCAAGGAAGCGGGCGTCGGCACCGGGCTTGGACTGGCACAGGTCTACGGTATCGTCAAGCATCACCAGGGTTTCATCGACCTGGAATCCGAGCTCGGGGTCGGCACCGTCCTGACGGTCTATCTCCCGATCGCCTGGAACGAAACGCGGGAGGAGAGCAGCGCCGAGACGGTTCTCGACACGATGGGCCGAGGCGAGCTCCTGCTGCTGGTGGAGGACGAGGCGCCGGTTCGTGATGTGATTCAAGGGATGCTCGAGAAACTCGGCTTCGAGGTCGTCACCGCAGGCTCGGGGAACGAGGCCCTCCAGGTCTTCGAGCGATTCCAGACCGATATCGAGCTCGTCATCTCCGACGTTGTTCTGTCGGATATCTCCGGCCTCGAGGTCTTGAAGAAGGTGCAGGAGGTCAAATCCGATCTTCCAGTCATCCTCATGAGCGGCTACCCCCTCGGCGATGATGCTCGCTCCGAGCTTTCCGCTGGAACGACGGACTGGCTTTCCAAGCCTTTTTCCTCAGAGCAGCTCGGACAGATCGTCGAACGCGTTCTCAACCCGAATTGACGAGACGAATGAGTTTCTCCATGCCCATCATTTAGGCTGGACGCATCAACGAGCATGTGATGATGCCTACTCATCGACATTGGCCCACGGCGCGGACCGCAAGCACGATGCTGCTGACTCTGTCGATTCTGGTGCCGATCGGCCAGGCTGAAGATCCCCAACGAGTCGCAGTGATCAGTGGTCAGGGATCGGATCCCTATCGCCAGACTGCTGACGCCTTTGTGGAACACCTGGAGCAGGAGCGGCCGGAGGTCCAGGTCGAATGCTATGTTCTCGACGGAGAGGCCTTCACGACGCGTCGGGCGTTCCAAAAACTGCGGCAGCGACGGCCGTCGCTACTCTTCACGCTCGATTCGACCACGACCCGGAAGGTCCTCGCTGAATTCCCGGACCGTTCGCTGATCGCCTCGATGATCGTACGCGCTGATTCACTGGGCGAGTCGGCTCAGGCCACGGGAGTCCTGCTACGAACTCCCGCCGTCACTCAGCTGGAGTGGCTCAAACGCTTTCTTCCGGATGCGAGGCGCGTGGCCGTCCTCTACAACCCGAGCCTCAACCGGCAAAGGGTCGACGAGCTGACGAGGGCAGCTCGAGGCATGGATCTCGAAATCATCGCCTTTCCCGTGACCTCAATCAAAGAACTCCCCCCGGCGCTGGAGAAGGTGGGTCACCAAGCCGATGTCTTGTTTGGATTCCCGGACAAAACCGTCTACTCCGGAAGGACCGCCGAAGGGGTGCTCCTTTGGTCGATTCGCAACCGCGTCCCTTTTGTGGGGCTTTCAAGCGTCTGGGTCAAGGTCGGAGCGCTCTATGCGCTTGACTGGGATTACCGGGATGTGGGCCGGCAATGTGCCGGTCTGGCCCTGCGGATCCTCGCCGGTACACCGCCCTCGAAAATCAGCCACCGGACGCCCGAGAAGGTGCTGTACTCGGTGAATCTCACGACGGCAGAACAGATGGAGCTGGAAATCGATCCGGTGCTGATAGACGGCGCTGCGACAGTCTTCCGGTCGCAGATAAGATGAATCGCACTGGATACTTCCGTCTGGCGGCCTACGGCTGCCATGGCGCACCGCTCGTGGTCAGTGACAGGCAACAGCGGCACTGATCAGCGTCGGGACTCGGCATCAGCGACAGCTTCAGCGCCAGAAGACAGACCCAGTGTTCAGGGTCAGGATCGGCGGCAGTCTCCAGACGCTGTCATCTGCTGTTGAAGACCGACGCTGTCATCTGGCTCTGGTCTCCCTCTGACGAGTGCCGCTGCAGCCTGTCGCGGTCGCTGGTAGCTGTCGCCGATGCCGCCCCTGATTCGACCTCACGTCATCCCGAATGACCCAAAACTAAAAACTGAAAACCAAAAAACTGAAAACTCAAACGGCGGGGGTGGTTGATGGAAAAGCTCCCGCTGCTCACCGGGTTTGATTGTGGGCTCGAGCCGGAACCCCGGTCGTCAGACCGGGGTTCGCCCGTTCGAGATCGGGCGGACCGAATCGATCGGCGGACGGTGTTGAGCTGAAGATTTGATCTGGAGACGACCCTGGGCGACGAGCTCGTTGGGTTGGTCTCGCAAGGCGGAGTAAAGGTCCGGCACCTCGACAGATGTGTCCGTGGCGAGGTAACCGAACCAGCTGTTCCGCTCGGCCTTTTTCGCTTCGTACAGTGCGCTGTCCGCCAACGTAAGAATCTGCTCCCAGGTGATCCGATCCGGATGAGAGCGAATGAAGGGGTAGCACGCAAAGCCGATCGAGCACGTGGTCCGCACGACCTGGCCGTCCGGCAGACTGAAGACGGCGTCCGCCACAGCCGACCGGATGCGGTCGGCGAGGGTTTTTGCCTTCTCGGGATCGGAATCGCGGGCGATGATCAGGAACTCGTCGCCGCCCCAACGGATGACGATGTCCGAGTCCCGAACGACGTTGAGAAAGACGTCGCGGATCTCGAGCAGGACCTGATCACCGGCCAGGTGGCCGCAGCTGTCGTTGATCGCCTTGAAGTGATCCAGGTCGATCATCATGAACGCGAGATCGAAGATCTTGATGTTCTCGACGCCCTCCTGGAGGTTGAGGTATCGCCGCCGGACCATGGCGATGTCCTTCGTGACCTGCTCGAAGAGGAAACGGCGGTTGCGAAGCCCGGTCAGCGAGTCGGTGAGGCTTGCCTCGAGCAACATGTTGTTCATGTCCTCCAGGCGGGCGTTCTTGTCCGCGAGGACGCGGGTTTGCTCATCGACCTCGCGCTTGAGATGGCTGCTGTAATTGGCCTCCATTTCGAGGCGTTTCCTTTGCGCGCGCCAGATGCCGGCGGCGGTCAGGAGGAGAACCATCGCGTAGCCGGTGTAGGCCCACCACGTCTCCCACGGGGCCGGATCGACGGAAACTGGCAGCTCGATGCTCGCCGTGCTCTCAACACCGTCGGCGTTGGCGGCCTTGACCCGGAACACGTAGTCGCCGGCGTCCAGGTTGGTGAAGCTCACGCGATGATGTCTGCCGATATTCACCCAATCGGTGTTGAAACCCTCCAGCTTGTACTGGTAGGTGTTTTCCTTGGGTGCCGTGAAGTCGAGCGCGGCGAACTCGAACGTGATCATATCGTCTCGATAGCCGAGATCGAGGGACTCCAGGAGGCCGATTGGGCCCCGTCCTTCGATCGGCTGATTGAGCTTCATGACGTTGGTCAGGCTGATCGGCGGCGGTTGGGTGGATCGCTGCAGCCGACCCGGGAAAAAGAGATTGAAGCCGTTGAGCCCGCCGAACACGAGCGCCCCGCTCGGGCTGCTGAAGTGGGCGCCGAAGTTGAACTCGTCGCCCTGAAGTCCGTGACTGCGTGTGTAGGTCTTGAAGGTGCCGGTCCGCGGGTCGAACTGCGACAGGCCTCGGTTGGTGCTCAGCCAGAGCTTTGCGTTACCGTCGGTCTCGATTCCATACACGACGTCGTTGGCGAGCCCTTCGTTGACCGAGTACCTGCGGAACCGCGCCCTCCCGGTGGTCGTCGACAGGCCTTCCAACGTGACGAGACCACCGCCGACCGTTCCGATCCACAGCCTGCCGGAGGAATCGACGTGAAGGCTGAACACCGAATCAGCACCGAGGCTGGCGGTGTCGTCGACGTCGTTTCCGAACTGCATCCAGGTGTCCGATACCGGATCGAAACGGCTCAGCCCACCGCCGTCCGTGCCGACCCAGATCGCGCCGTCGCTGTCCTCCGCGATGCACGTCACCCTCGGGCTCGCCGGTCCCCTGAGCCCCTCGGGGTCATGTGGGTGGTGGCTGAACGAGTCGGTCTCGCGCCGATAGAGATCGAGGCCGCCCCTGAAGGTGCCCACCCAGAGGTTTCCGCGGCTGTCTTCAAAGAGGGACATGACGCCGTCCGCGCTCAAGGTGCGTTCGTCGCCCGGATCGTGCCTGTACCAGCTGAAAGTTTCGCTCGACTGATCGAATCGGTTGAGACCCTTGTCAAAGGTCCCGATCCAGATCGAGTCGGCCCGGTCACGGAGCAGCGCCATGACCCGGTCGGAGGCCAACCCACGAGTCGATGCCGGGTCGTCCCGATAGTGAGAGACCTTCCCGGTTGTTCGGTCGAGGAGGTTGATGCCTCCGCCGAAGGTGCCGATCCACAGCCTTCCCCTTCGGTCCTCGGTGAACGAGGTGACCATGTTGTGATTCAGACCGGCAGAATCGGCCGGGTCGACGGCATAGTGGCCGAACGACCAGCTCCTCGGGTTCCACTTGCCGAGGCCTCCGGCCTGTGTGCCCACCCACAGCATGCCGCCGCGATCCTGGTAGAGGGACATCACGTCGTTGCCGGGGAGGCTGTTCGGGTTGGTGTTGTCGAACATGTACCGCGAGAACTCACCGGTGTCCCGGTGGAGCAGGTTGAGACCTTCAACGGTGCCGATCCACAACCGCCCGGTGCCATCCTCCAGGATGGACCGCACGCGGTCATGGCTGAGGCTCGCACGGTCGTTCGGGTCGTGGCGGTACCGCGCGAAGGTGCCGGTCGAGCGATCGAATCTGTTCAGCCC
>CBDTWX010000182.1:0-9988 GCA_965364305.1 uncultured Thermoanaerobaculia bacterium | reverse complement strand
GAAGGTAGGGTCCCCGCTGTGGGCGAAGAACTTGTACGCACCCAGTACACAATGCAGATGCCGTTCAATCTGGAACTGAGCCGGCGCAGCCCTGTCCCACCTGATATTGTGGCCGCGATGGGCAAGCTGGCCATATTCAAGATGCAAGAGCGGGTGATGCAGGATATTGAGATGGGTCACATCGAGCCGGCAGATTCAGTGTGCGGAGGTTTCACCTCTCGAAGAACCCTGGCAGGACATGGCCGCCCTCCACGGGGCCGGCTGCCTCGACCTCGGCGAGTGGATCGAGCGCCATCGCTCAGACCTCGACGCGACCGGAGCCGCCCTTGAACGCTGTGCAACGGGCAGAGAGATTCGGTACCAGGAGGCCAACTGCCTGCGCGAGCTGGCCGGTCTCGACCGCGGCCGCGCGGTCGCCCTGGTGCGTTCGGACGATCGCGGCGGGTGGGGGATCTCTTCGAAGATCACACGCTACGCGCGGACGTTGCTGCGCTTCCCCGAAGAGGGTCAGCTCGAGGCCGAGTTGACGCGCCTCGGCCTCCTGCCCGCCGGTCCGTCGCCGCGGGCCGTTCCCGGAGAGGCTCCGGTGCTTCCCGAAGAAGTGCTCGAGCGTCACGGTCGTCTTGCCTTTTTCAATCCCGGCTGCCCAGCACGCTACTGCGAACACGCGCCCCTGATGTACCAGCTCATCGACCTCGCGTCACCGGCACTTGACGACATTGTCCTCGAAGAACGGTGGCCGGCGCTCGAAACGGTCGATCTCGGATCCGGCCCACGTGCGGTCGGGACTTCGATAGGAGCGATCCCCGCCACCCTGCACGTGGCCGGGGGCGAAGACGGCAGCTTCGACCGCGAAGAGCACGACCGGCTGCGGGCCGCAATCGAAGACGCAAGGGCACAGCCGCATCAGCTCACGATCTTCTCCAGGGGCCGTGCCTACCGGCTGCGTATCCGAAACCTCGGTGAGTGGTACGACCTCGAGACCCTCCTGGCGGGTCTGAACACCCTCCTCGCCGATCGCCGCAGCGATCTGCGGTACGCGACCCTCGACCCGCACTGTGTACCCTGTGCAAAGGTCATCGCCGGTCCCAAGGACGGCATCATCGCGGCGGCTTTTGCCGGGTTGATCGAGGTCGCAGACCCGTTCAAAGAAATCTGGACGCACCGCAGCTTCGACCCGCAACAACTCCAGCAGTGAACCTGACCTGAAACGCATGCACTGATTGATGGCGGGGAACCTTCAACGCCCGTGCTACTGTTGCGCAATGACGAAATTCAACCCACTGAAGAAGGCTTTTGGCTGCGGCCTGGTCCTGGCTCTGTCTGCCTGTGCTTCTGTTCCCCGAAACTTCGAGCAGGTGGCGAGCCATTCCTGGCAGCAACCCGAGCAGACTCAACTCGGTACCTTCTTCGACGATTACGCATCGGCCGACCGCTCGCTCTCCGGCGTACGACTGCTCAGCCACCCCCGCGAGGCCTTCCGCGCCCGATTCGGCTTTGCCGCCCTGGCCGAGAAGAGCCTCGATCTCCAGTACTACCTGTGGAAGGGCGACCTCACCGGTCAGCTCCTTCTTTTCCGAGCGCTCGAGGCCGCCGACCGAGGGGTCCATGTTCGCATTTTGATCGACGATATCTATCACTCAGGTCGCGACAACAACTACGCGGCCATCGACTCCCACCCAAACATGGAGGTCCGCGTTTACAACCCGATGGGGAACCGCGGCGCCGGTCGTGGCGCGAACCTGGTCTATCACAAGGGCACCCTCGACCACCGCATGCACAACAAGATCTTTCTCGTCGACAGCGCAGTCGCGGTGCTCGGTGGGCGCAACATAGGCGACGACTACTTTGGCGTCGACCCGGAGCTCAACTTTCGCGATCTCGACGTCCTGGCGGTCGGGCCGGCCGCGAAAGAGGCGGGCGAAGCATACGACATGTACTGGAACAGCCCGGCGGCGGTACCCGTCACCGTGCTGTTGAAGGAACCGGTCGCCGAGGATGCGCTCGAGCGACGACGGGAACAACTGAGATCTTCTCTTGACGAGCTGGACGCCCTGCCCTACACGTTACCGCGGAAGGGTGAGGAAATCCGAGAATCGCTCAAGAAGCTGGCCGGGGAGATGGTGTGGTCCAAGACCGAAATCGTCATCGACTCCCTGGAGCGATTTCAGAATGGTTCCGAGTCGGCGTTCGTCCAGCTGACCGACGAGCTGGCCGATGCGGCCGAGCACGAGTTTGTGATCGAGACGGCCTACCTGATCCCAGCCGAGGAGGGCATCGAAAGGGTCGCTGAGATCACCGAGCGCGGTGTGCGCGTGCGCATCCTGACCAACTCGATGCAGTCCAACAACCACCTCTCGGTCCATGCCCACTACAGTAAATACCGCAAGCGGATGATCGAAGCCGGCGTCGAGCTGTACGAGCTGCGGCCGGATCCCGAGATTCTCGATCACTACAAGCTGGTCGAGAGCCGCGTCGCCGAAAGCCATGCCGGGCTCCACGCCAAGGCATTTGTGGTCGACGGGCGGCTCAGCATGATCGGCTCCTACAACATGGACCCCAGGTCTCGGATCTGGAACTCGGAGATCGGTCTGCTGATCGACAGCGAGGAGTTTGCAGCCACGGTCCTGGAGGCGATGGAGGCGGATTTCAACCCGGCCAACAGCTACCGCGTGACCCTTGACGAGAAACGCAACCTCGTGTGGACCGCGCAGGGACCAGACGGCCCCGTCGTGTGGCACAAGGAGCCGGGCACGTCGGCCTGGCAGCGTTTCAAGGTGCGGTTCATGAGCTGGATCCCGATGGGAAAGGAGCTTTAAGCGGGCTTGAAGGTACAGGCGTCACGATTGAAAACCCTCGATCTGGCGCCCAAGAAAACCAACCTCGCTTTCGGCCGTATCTCACGGGGCGGTTTTCACCGACGGAGTTCATCTCAACCAGCCATTCACTCTGTCGAGCTCGACGCCCGTTCTTACCGAACCAGGAGGCGCCATGGTACTCGTCCTCGTTCCTGCCATCCTGATGTTTGTGGCGACCGCCTTTCCGGCCTTCGGCCAGGAGGACGATGAGGCACCTTACCGCATCACCCGACCGGCTCACCGTGTCACGTGCTTCAGCCCAGGCCTCGAGACCTCCCCGGTCACGACCTGTGTCGTCGACACCGGCGCCGGACTCCTCGTCGTCGACACGGGCCTGTCGCCATCCATGGCCCAACGCACTCGCTTGCGAATCGCCTCCGAGATGGGTCGCGACGATATTCGTTGGGTGATCAACACCCACAGCCATTTCGATCACAGCGGTGGCAACCAGGTCTACGCCGACGCCCTCATCATCGGTCACCAAAACACGCCAGCCGCCATGCAGGCCTTCTATGACGGTCGCGAGGCGTGGATCGAACGCCGGTACCAATGGCTCGACCGCCAGCAAGCCGCAGCCTCGGGTGCTCCGACCGATTTCCGAGACGCGGTAGCGCTCGAGGAACGCCTCCACTTCAACCACGAGCTGATCAACGACCTCCGTGACAACTACCGGTCGACCCCACCAACCATCACCTTCGCCGACCGGCTCGGGCTTTGGGCCGGCGACCTCGAGGTCCGGCTGCTCTACTTCGGTAGGGCCCACACCGACACCGATATTTTCATCGTAATCCCCGAACTCGGTGTCGTCTTCACCGGCGACCTCTTTCACGACGAGGTGCTGGGCACCTCGTCGTTCTCTCAACCCCTCGACGTCGACCGCTGGCTCGCCGTCCTGGATGCCGTTCTGGCAAAAGACGCTGGCGTCGACGCCTTCATCGGCGGCCATGGACTCCTGTTTGCCCCGCAGTGGATCGCCGCCCAACGGCAATATCTCGGCGAGGTGTGGCACGCGGTGGGCGCCGCCAAGGCGGAGAACACGGGCTTCGCCGAATTCACCGATGAGCTGCCGTTTGACGAGAGGTTCAGCTTCATCGAGAAAGAGCTCGACCGGCCGGCCTCGGAGCTGGAAGACCAGCACGAAAACGTCCTCGAAAAGCTTTGGCGGGTCGGCCAGCTCTCCGTCGCCGACGAGATCGGACGGGTCGCGGGCGAGTCCGGCGCTGCCGCGGCGCGGACTCGCTGGGTCGAGGTCCGGCACGATAACGCGTACTACGTCGACGAGAACGAGCTCAACGCCCTCGGTTACCGGCTTCTGCTCCGTGAGCGCAAGGTCGCCGAGGCCCTTGCAATCTTCGAGATGAACACGCAGGCCTTTCCGGACTCGTGGAACGTCTGGGACAGCTATGCCGAAGCGCACTGGTGGATCGACGACCAGGAGGGAGTCGAACGCAATTACCGCAAGGCGCTCGCCCTCAACCCTGAGGCAGAAAGCGCGCTCCGAGCCATCAGCCAGATCGAGGGCTACCGGCTGGACCGTGCCGGCGAGACCGATACTGCCCTGGCCTTTGCACCGGGCGCGTCCACCGGCCTCGACGGACCCTATCTCGGGCAGACGCCGCCCGGCACCAAACCCGAGGTCTTCGCTCCGGGCATCGTCTCGACCACCGAGGGGTTCGAGTTCTCGATCGCCTTCACACCCGACGGCCGCGAGATCTATTTTGCGCGCCGCATCGAGCCGGAAGGCGGCACGACCCTGATGGTGGCGCGATGGGGCAAAAACGGCTGGATCGCACCGATGCCCTCCGCATTTGACAGAGATCTGGGAGCACACGAACCGCATGTCACGCCCGACGGCGCACAGCTTTTTTTCAACGGTCCATCCCCCGATGAAACCGGACCGGGTATCTGGGTCGCTGAACGGGATGGCGATGACTGGGGCACACCCACCTTCCACGGTCCCGGCATGTTTACCTCCTCCACATCGAACGGAGATCTCTATATGGCCGCCCTCGGTGCTGGTGGTTCGGGCGCCATCGTCCGGTACCCGAAGACAATCGACGGGTGGGGTGAGCCGCAACCCCTGGGCGGAGGCGTCAACCAACCCCGGCCCGGCGTCCACGGCTGGGTGGCGCCCCACGGCGGCTTCATCGTCTTCGACTCCTATCAACGGCCCGGGGCCCAGGGCGGCGAGGGCGATCTCTTTGTCTCCTTCCGAACCGCGGACGGTGGGTGGGGCCCAGCCCACAATCTGGGAGACGACGTCAACACGCCGGGCACCAACTTCTGCCCTTCGCTGTCACCGGACGGACGCTTTCTCTTCTTTGCCACCAACCGAGATATTTACTGGGTCAGCTCCGAAGTGATCCACAGATTCCGGTGACCACAGGCTCCGCCCCATCCCAGCCGCGAAAACTCAGAGTCGCCCCGCCCGAGAACTCGGTGTCATCGACCAACACGGCTTCTCCTTCATGACCACTCCCCGTTGTGCCTGTTCACACATCTCGACCGCTTTGTGAAATAAAACAACCGGAATTGTGAAATACCGCAGCTCGTGGAGCGTCATTCTTCGTAAACAACTTCAAGTCATAGCCTTAGCATCCTGGTACAATTTTCGCAGTCTCGTCCGCCGAGAAAAGGAGGTCAACCATGAGAACCCTCATCTACGGCTCGGGACCGATACGCTTCATCTTCAATCGCGTTATCTTCTTCATCGGCTCGGGACCGATCGGCAGGTGGTTGGCTCTCAGACTGCACCGAGCGGATCATGATGTGACGCTTTTCGCCAGAAATGAAACCTACAAAACACTCGAGGAGCACGGGATCGAAATCGTTGATGGGCTGACCGGCGAGCGACTCGTGGCCCGGGTGAAGCTGTTGGATCGGCTGGAACCCGACGCCCACTTCGATCTCGTGGTCGTGGCGATGCAGAAATCCAGCCGATCATCCGTGTGCGCCACCCTGGCCCGGAACGAAAACTTGAAGAGCATTCTCTTCCTGGGTAACGACGTGTCCGGATTCCGTCACTCTCTCGATCATCTCTCCGCGGGCCGGGTGCTCCTCGGATTCCCGGGTGCGGGCGGCGGTTGGGAAGGCGACCAACTCGTCATCATGGACCGGGAGAAGCCTAACGCTCATCACGGAGAGGTATTCATCGGCGAGCTCGACGGAGTCACCCGCTCGCGAACCCTGCAGATCAAAACGCTCTTCGAGAGCGCCGACATCAAGGTCAACATCGAGAAGAACATCGACGGCTGGCTGAAATATCACTTCGCCTTCATCGCTCCCACAGCAGGAGTGATCTTCAAGAAGGGTGGCAACATACGCGCCGTGGCGGCCGATGATGAGGCGATTCACCAGTACTGCCGCGCGTGCCGTGAAGCCGGGAACGTTCTCCGAAAGATCGGCTATCGCAAACGCCAGCCGCCGATCTTCAACCTCTACTATTGGATCCCGCGGTGGCTCGAGCCGATGGTCTTCCGCAAGCTCTTCGGCTCGCGCAACGGCGAAATTCGCTTTGGCCTCCACGCCCGGACGATCGGCCCGGAGCTGCACGAGATGGCCGAGGAATTTGCAGTGCTCAAACGGCTGAGCGGAATGGAAACTCCAGATCTCGATGCGCTGCTCGATTTCGTGCCGACGAAATCGGCGGCGGAGCGGATGGAGGTTGCTTCATGAAACGTGTGCTCGTCGCCGGCGCCACCGGTTACCTCGGAGAATTCGTTGCCCGGGAGTTCAAGGCTCGAGGCTACTTCGTTCGTGCTTTGGCCCGCTCCACAAAAAAAATCAACCACCTGCGGGACGCAACGGACGAGATCGTCGAGGCCGAGATCACCCGGCCCGAAACTCTCAAGCGCATCTGTGAGGGGATCGATGTCGTCTTTTCCTCGATCGGAATCACGCGGCAAAAGGACGGACTGACGTTCAAAGACGTCGACTATCAGGGCAACAAGAATCTGCTCGAGGCCGCCCTCCAGGCGGAAGTACGTAAGTTTGTCTACATATCAGCCTTCAACGGCCCAAACCTGCGTCACCTCGACATTGTCGCTGCCCACGAAGACTTCGTCGACGAGCTGAAGGCGTCCGGCATCGATTTCGCCGTCTTGCGTCCGACCGGCTACTTTTCGGACATGGGCGAGATCCTTCAGATGGCCCGCAAGGGCAGGGTCTGGCTCATCGGCTCGGGGCAAAACCGAGTCAACCCGATCCACGGTGCCGACCTTGCCGCGGCGTGCGTCGACGCCATGGAGGGTGATGCAAACGAGATTGATGTCGGCGGGCCGCAAATTATGACGTGGGACGACGTCGCGGCACTTGCCTTCGGCGTGCTCGACAAACCAGTAAAGATCTCCCACGTGCCCGAGTGGCTGATGAGGATGGTGGTCCGCATCGTCCGACTCTTCAGCCGCCACCAGGGCGAGCTGCTGGCCTTTTTCACGACGATGGCGACGACGGACGTGGTGGCGCCGCATCGAGGAACCCATACGCTCGACGAGCACTACCGTCGTCTTGACGGATCACAGGCCGTCGATCAAGGAGATCTCTCATGTTGATGCTCAGGGGCCTCGTGCGATGGCTTTTTCAGATCGGCTTCTTCGCCGCCGTGTTGCTGATTCCCGCAGGCACCTGGCACTGGCCAAGGGCCATCCAGTTTCTCGCAGTCTTCGCGGCTCTATCGTTGATTCTGATCGTCTCACTCGCCCGATGGGCGCCGGCATCTTTAGAGGCGCGCATTCAGCGGGGAGCCGCCAAGGACCAACCGGCTGCGGACCGGATAGCCTCTCTCTTCCTCGGAATCCTGAACCTCTTCTGGTTCGTTCTCATCGCCATCGATGTCCACCGCCTCCACGTGCTGCCCTTGCCACCGGTATGGCTCTCGGTCGCCGGTGCGCTCGTAAGCCTCGCGGGATACGCCTTCATGGCAACCTCTGTTTGGCAGAACCCTTATGCGGCGCCCATCGTCGGTGATCAGACCGAGCGCGACCAGGTCGTGATCGACTCCGGCCTCTATGGCCGAATCCGCCACCCTTTATATATCGGCTACATTCTCTTTCTCACCGGACTCGGCCTGTGGCTCGGAAGTTTCTTCAGCGCGCTCATCATGCCGGTCGTCGCCGCGCCGATCGTCGCGCGGATCCTGATCGAGGAGAAGAATCTCCGTGAGCATCTGCCGGGATACGCCGACTACATGACGCGGGTGCCCTCCCGGCTGGTTCCACGGATCTGGTGAGCGAAAAGGAGCACAAAGATGAGCAATCGTCAACGAGCCATTGTGATCACTGGCGCCTCGAGCGGTATCGGCAAAGCCACCGCGCTCCACCTCGACGAACTCGGTTTCGAGGTTTTTGCCGGGGTCCGCAAGGAGGGAGACGGTCGGGCTCTCGGCAAAAACGCCTCAGACAAGCTGACGCCGATTCTCCTCGACGTCAACAACAACGACTCGATTGCAGACGCGGTGAAAACCGTCGCCGAAGCGACATCAGGGGAACTATTCGGTCTGGTCAACAACGCTGGTCTGTCACTGAACGGACCCTTGGAGCTCGTCCCGGTTCCGGATATCAAAAAGTTGATGGACGTCAACGTCATCGGACTCCTGGCGGTGACCCAGGCGTTCCTTCCGCTGCTCAGAAAGAGCCGGGGCCGGATCGTCAACATCAGTTCGGGTCACGGTCTGCTCGCCATCCCGGACAAGAGCGCGTATGCGGCCTCTAAGTTCGCGGTCCAGGCCATCAGCGATTCGCTGCGGGTCGAGCTTCGACCCTTCGGCGTCTCGGTCTCATGTCTGGCGGTCGGCAAGGTGGACACCGAGGTGCTCGGAAAGATCGAAACGGACCGCGAGCGAATGATCGACGCAGCGGATTCTGAAATCGTCAAGCTCTACTCTCCTCTCATCGAGTTCTTTGACAGAGAGGTGAAGGACCTTCCCGGGACACCTCCTCTCACGGTGGCAAGGTTCGTCGCCAAGACGTTGATGACCAACAAGCCAAAGGCCCATTCCTTGATCGGACCGGGCGCAAGAAAGATGAAGAACCTCGCTCGCTTGCCGCTCGGACTGCGAGATTGGCTCCTCTACTCCGCCATCTTTTCGAAGAGGTCGCCGTGAATACCCTCGAAATCGTCCATCTGCGTTCTTCCGGAGAATCGCTCGAAACTCTGAACGATCTGATCAAAGAGTCGATCTGGGCGGACGGTAGCTGCACCGAGGCCGTCACAGTGTACCGGCGCAGCGGCCTGGGAACGGACATCGCCGTCCACATCCGCCACCACCAGCGAGAGGGTGGGAGTTCCCCGTATGCACTCGCATGTCAACTCACCGCCGCGCTCGGAAATTACGGCATTGTCGAACACACGGTTTGGGAGGAAATGCCATGAACGGAGTCCACTTCCTGCTCAGCTACCAATGCACCTACGAGTGCGACCACTGTTTTGTGTGGTCGAGCCCGCGCGCCGGCGGCACGATCACTCTCGAGATGCTGACGAACGTACTCGATCAGGCGAAGGATCTGGGGACGGTCACCAACATCTGCTTCGAAGGCGGCGAGCCCTTTCTTTTCTACCCGTTACTGGTGGAAGGCATCCGTCGGGCGAAACAGCGCGGCTTTACCACCGGGGTGGTCACCAACTGTTACTGGGCCACCGCCGAGCCCGATGCCGAGCTCTGGCTCCGACCGCTCGGCGAGCTCGGGGTTTCGGACCTCAGCGTGTCCAGCGATGCTTTCCACTCGGGCGATGAAGAGGACCCGAGGCCGGGTTTTGCTGTTGAGGCCGCGAGATCGCTCGGGGTCGACGAAATGGTGATAGCCATCGACCCGCCCAGGGTGTGCACCACTCCTGACGAGAAGGGCCTGCCCATCGTCGGCGGTTCGGTTCGCTTCCGCGGCCGTGCCGCAGCCAATCTCACGGATGGCCTGCCTCGAAGACCGTGGAGCGAATTCGACGAATGCCCCGACGAGGACTTCCTCGACCCGGGCCGAGTGCACGTGGACGGTCACGGCAACGTCCACGTGTGTCAAGGGGTGCTGCTGGGCACTGTGGCGAAGACCTCACTCGCTGAGATGCTCGCGTCGTATGACCCGAACCGCCACCCCGTTATCGGCCCCCTGGCAACAGGCGGGCCCGCCGCGCTTGTCCGG
>CBDTWX010000181.1:0-10034 GCA_965364305.1 uncultured Thermoanaerobaculia bacterium | reverse complement strand
CCCAAGCCGACGTCACCGGTAGCCAAGCACATCGGGCTTTACGGCAGCCCATATCTCCGATCCAACGAATCGATCAAGCACGAGAGATGAACCGCCCGGTTCAGCCCGCAGTATTTACGAGCCCCCGACTCGACGTCCACACGTCCTGAAATCTGACAACCGAATACATTCAAGAGTATGCCCCGACCAAAACCGTTATACTGGAATTCGGACTATTTGAGTCGAGGTCGCTGTTATTCAACGGACTGGAAAATGTTTTCATCATGCCATCAATTCCCAGAACTCTTTCAACGCTGGTCGTTCTTTCGGCTGGTTTGGCCGCGCCGTCGCAGATAGCCTTTGCCCAGGCAGGAACGGGCTTGTTCCGCGTCGATGCGTCGAGCGGCACTGACAGTTCTCAGTGCGGCTCGATCGAGCTTCCATGTATGTCGATCCAATACGCCATCAACCTCGCCTCGACGAACGACGAGATACGGGTCGCTGCCGGCACATACACCTACGACGACACCTTGGATTTTGCCTGCCCGGCGAGTAGGACCGGAGTCCTCTGCATCGTCAACAAGGACGTGACCATCCGTGGCGGATTTTCGACCTCAAACTGGGAGATCGCCGATCCCGACGCCAGCCCAACGATCATCGACGGACAGGATATCCAGCGGGGGATTCGCGTCACCAGTGCGCCCAGCCAGGCAGGTCTGACCCTCGAGGGCTTCACGGTGACTCGTGGGCTCGCCCAGGGGGCGACCGGGGGTGGCGACACGTTCACATTCGCCTTCGGCGGAGGTCTTTTTTCGGACGACTCTCGTATCACCGTCCGGGACTGCACATTCAGCTTCAACCGAGCACACGGCGGCGATACAACTCTCTGCGTCGACAATTCCTGCACCGAGTATGGCGGCACGTCAGCCGGCGGGGCGATGGCGATCCGCGGAAACCCAGCCACCCCGATTCGACAGGCGGTGATCGAAAATGTCGAGTTCAAGGATAACCACTCGCTCGCCGGACCCGGTCCGGAAAAGGGCGGCTACGGACAGGGCGGGGCGATCTGGACAAACGAGACGGAAATCTACCTCTTCGACCTCGTGCTCGACGGAAACAGCGCCACCGGTGGCAGCTCACCGGGAGGCGGAGCGTTGAACTTCGCCAAGGGGGACGGTCTGGGCGGCGCGCTCTCCATCGGCAAGGACGCTGTGGCCACGATCACCGAATGCGTCATCAAAAACAACACCTCACACGGAGGTGACGCCACAACCAGCGCAGGCGGCGGTTTTGGCGCTGCGCTCTACGTAGAGCTCGGTAGCGCCACGATCACCGATTCCCTGCTCCAACAAAACTCGGTGTCGGGTGGCGATGCCGAGAACGGAGGCCTCGGCGCAGGCGGCGCAGTGATGACCTTTCGGGGCGACATCACAATCGACAGAGTCACTATCATCAACAACGCCTCGTACGGTGGGAATGGGAGCTCTGGCAATCAGGGATCGGCGGGGGGCGGTGCCGCTTACATCACCAACTTCGGCCACAGCGTGAACGATCCAACGATAACCTCGATATCGAACTCGGTGCTCGCCGACAACTTGGCCCAGGTGGGCGCGGGCGCGATCATCGGCGGAGGTGGCGGCGCGCTTTTCCTCCAAGAGGTCGACGCATCCGTGGAACATGTGACCTTTGTCAACAACCAGCTCCGAGGCATCGGGATGCAAGGTGAAACGATAGTCACCCTCAACGGCTCGACCGTCGATCTGGACTACTCGATCATCGCCAACCACAACTCGCTCGACGGCGCCTTTGCCCTCCACATCAAGAGCGGAACCACTCTGACCGGTACGACGAATGTCTTTTCGAACAACCAAGACGACACGAACGAGGGCGAGAACAACTCCGGCACATTGAACCTCACGAACTCAATAACCCTATCAGACGTGGGATTTGTGGCGCCCGGTCCACCATCGTTTGACTACCATCTCCTGGAAAACTCTGCGGCCATCGACCAGGGCATTGGTAGCACTGCAACCGTCGACGTCGACAACGAAGACAGGGTGCAAACACCGGACATCGGTGCCGACGAGTTCCATCCAACCCCAGTCTTCGTGGACGGATTCGAGTCGGGCAACACGAGCGCATGGTCCTCGACCGTGCAGTAATCTCACCGAAATCGACCTCACGAACTGACTTCAATCGACGGTTTTCGGTGCCTCAGCCGACTCAAGGTCTCTGAGGAGCCAGACTCCCTCCACAGCCACGCCGAGATGTCGGCCATCGTTGCTTCCTTCGATGGTCATGGCGGGGACAAAGGTGTCGCTCGAGAGCTGGATGACCGCGTGTCGTCGGTGTCGCACACCGCGCAGAGGAACGACCAGCGACTTTTTGGGAGCAGGATATGGTTCACCCTGGAATGATCGGGTGAGTACCTCGTGACCGTTGAAAAACACTTTGAACGTCGTATTTACAGGTCCGATCCACGCCAAATCAACCCGTATCGCCGTTGGCGGATCGTCGACATCGATCGGCACCGTCAGCTTGGCAGAGCCGTTCGTCCAGCGCACTGGCTTCCCGTTGGCCCAGCGGGACGGACGATTAAATCCAGACTCGGCAACTCCCGGGACCCGTGCGGCTCCCAAACGCATATCGAGGAAGGACGACACGGCTCCATCTTCTCGGGGCATGAACAGGAGGGGACCCTCTTCCGAATCCCTTATCGGATACACCTCTATCGTGTTGGTACCGGCGCGAAATGCCCGCTCCTCAACCAGCGCCGACCACACCGCTGATCGTGAGTCGGACGGGTACGACCAGGTCGTAGCACGAATGATACCGTTGACGGCCACAGCGAGGGCGAGCGGTTGACTCGACGGTACTTTCCGCACCACGGTACCCGTGATCTCGGCGGGCACGAATTTCGCGTCGGGATCGACATTCTTGAAATATTTTTCATTGAGCACTCGTATGTGCTCTTCCCCCCCATCAGCAACCTCGAGATCTGACACCTTCTTTCCGACGAGATCTTCACCAAAGGGCCCCATTTCAAACAACCTATGGAGAGATGAACCACTGCCGAACAGAGCAATCTTTCGCTCGAGTGACTCGTACTTGGCGTCGAACCGGGACGCCTCGAAGACCATGCGCTCACGGCCAACCAACAGCTTGTTGATTCGTGGCGCCGCCGATCTGTCAAAGACGGATCGACCCGCCTGAGGCCACGGCTGTTCGATCGCCAGGAGTTCCGCCACCGTCGGGAAAATATCGACCAGCTCGACTTCGGCGTCGTCGATGGCGCCGGTTTGTTGAAATGGCTGCTTGATGAACAACGGCACCGGCATGATGTCGGCAAAATTGGATTTGCTGATACCCCTGCGCGAATCACCCGGAACAAAGCTCATCCCGTGATCGGCCGTCACCACGATGATGGCTTTCTCGAAAAGGCCGGTCTCTCTCAACCGGGCAAGCAGCCGGCCGAGCATCGTGTCTGAGAAACCGACTTGAAGGAGATGACGCTTGTAACTTTGAAGGACCGCCCACTCGTTGTCGCTCCACGCGCCCCACTGACTCCCCTCGCCACTCGGCTCGGCAGAGGTCTTCGTATAGGTTGCACCGGATGGAAAGTAAAGATGTGGCGGATGGGGCAGCAGCGAGTGGACGAAGAAAAACTTGTTCACCGCGGTGGTGGCTTCAATTCCGTGAACGAATGCATCGAACTCGGTCGAGGCCTGCAGCTTGGCTCGCTTGTCAAAACCGGTCCATTGATTGGCGATCGGGGGGAGACCTCCACTCCAGGCCTCGGGGGTCAACAGGTGGAGATATACCACCCATACATCTCCAAGAAGGGCGCCCATCCTGCCGGGAAAGCCAATCTGCGGTTCCTCTGAGAACCGCAACCCGTCGGAAAACCGAGTCACCGGCTCGAGAGCGTAGATATCGTAAGACGAATCGAGTACCGTCAGCAAATTCCCGGGGTAGTCCTGGACCACCGGCAAGAGGCCCTTTTCCGGGTATTGCCCGGTGAGGATCGCCGGAATCGCTCTCATCGTGGCATCGCTCACGGTCGTGGCATTTCGAAACCAGGTCGAGGTCGAAGCGAGATCCGCGAAATTCGGATAACGGCCCGAATCGACCTCTCTCGATTCGTCCATCAACGAGACCAGCGGTAGGCCGTCAAATATGACGAGAACGATCGGTGTTGCCTGCAACGGATCGACAACGGATTCGGGATCGATCTGCTTCGGATGGATGATCTTCCAGATCGACGGATCGAGCAGGAAAACTGCAACGAACACGACGACGACCGGTGCGGCGACGGCGGTCAGGGACCGAATTCGGGGAACTCGTCGGTAAAGACATGCCCCGACGACACCCAGCAACACCGATACTCCAACGCTGACCAGGGCCGGGAGCCCACCAATGCGGTTGAGGGGCGGAAGAGTCGTCGTGGCGATCAGCAGCCCGACGATTACTACGTGCGTGTTTTGGCGCGGCCGATCGCCGAAAAGCCCGATCACCGATTCGATCGCGCTGAAGACCAGCGGAGGAGCAATGATGAGGACAGCAGCCAGCGCTACGACATCGAAAGCCGACGAACGCCGGGCGACAAAGAAACCCGGTTCGCCGCTGAGCAGGTCGAAAAGCGGCTGCGCGACGGCGAAACCGCAGAGAAGAAGGAGGTTGAGGGGACGCTCGAAGCGGTTCGGTCTGGTTTTCTCCCGCACGTCATCCTGAGGCGATTTCTGAGGGCTCATCTCTCACCGCCTGAGGAGATTCCGCAGCTTTGCCCAGATTCGCGCCATCGCATACGTCGGTCGGCCAGTCGACGAGGACCGAGCGTTGGCGTCGCTGTCGTTCGGTTCGATGAAGTCACGGAACCGGTCGCGAACAAACTCGGTCGTCGATGGAATGGATCGAACGGCCTGCAAATACCCAGGCTGATCCGCGATCACGTTGATGAACACCACGACTTTGGCCGCCCTGAGCAGATCCTGTTCGGCAGGAGGGTCGTCGGCCACCAACGCCAAGCTGTACTCAAACGCGTCATCGATCTCGCCGATCGAGTAGCTCGCGAGATCACAAAGTCCTTCCGCGATGGCAGTCTCGATCAGCTCGCGATCGAGCTTTTTCGTGGAGCGAAAGGCGACTGTCGACGAATACCCGCCCACGACGGAGTAAAGCGGTTCGAAGTAGTCACGAAGCCGATACATCGTCAGGATGATCTGCGGAGAGTACGGATGCTTGTAATCCTGGTGCACGATGCAGGACACGCCGGGGATCAGGAACGGGAAAAAGTCGCGAATAACCCCCTCGGTAGCTTCCCAACTCTTCATGATGTCGACAAAAAGGTACTCGATCGGCTGACCGCGCCAGCCGTGGGAAGCAATATCGCCCGCGTTCAATCGCACCCTTTCCTTCCACGGCATAAGGTTGTTCCAAAATATCTCTTCGAAGCTATCTCCGATCTCGAAGTCCCCATCCTTGGACCGCGCCGACTTTTTGTACTCCTGCAGAAGAAACCAGTCGAAGGTCATCAGGTCGAAAACGTGGAGGTCCTTCCCGGCGGCTCGTTGGTTGGCAACCATTCCCGCCAACGTCGCCGCCGTCGAGCGCCCGAATGCGCACCCGAGTTCGACCGCTTCGCCGACCCCCGAGTAGACCTCCCTCATGAACCAGCCGACAAATCCGAGCTCCATCGGCGTCATCCAGCCCAGGATCGATTCGATTCTCGGATCTCGACACTCTTCCAGGCACCAACCCGGCGCAGCGCAGTTCGGGCCTGAGACCCCTCCATCGCCCGGCCCGCCGGGACTCACCGCTTCAATTCCTCCCCAGGCATTATCACGTTTTCTCCTCTCCTCCCGACCGACCCTCATCGTCCCGATGCCCAGCCATCTCAGGCATGAGACGTCGCAGCTGTCCACGAAGCTGCTCGTTCTCTTCACCGATATCTCTGACGACATCGAGCAGCGCCTCGATGACCTTGGCCTGGCGGTCAAAGGTCGACGCCACGAACCAGTGCACGAGCTTTTTTACGGGCAGCAAACGACCACCGAGAGGCTCAATCCGGAGATCACGCTGCATGCTTCGGATCCGCGCTATTCTCGAGGCCACGGATGAGGTCGTCTGCCCACGTGACGGCGATGCAATCTCGCTCTTGATTCGGCTGATGACGTCCTCCGAGGTCACCGCGTGCTTTTCATGAGGACTCATGCTCCCCCCTGTGTTCCTATGACTCCGACCGGCTTCGATCGGCGATCTTTCTCGACGGAATCGCTCAGCAGTTTTCGGTACACCGCCACGAACTCCTCGGCCATCGCGACGTGCGTGTACCTTTCAATCAGCCGTCGTCTTCCGGCGAGGCCCATTTCGCGACGCGCCGCGGGTGACGTTACGAGATTCGTCATGGCGTCGGCAAGAGCCGCCGTATCCTCCGGCGGCACGAGGAGACCCGTCTCGCCGTCCACGATGATGTCCTCCGGCCCGCCCGCGCGACAACCGATGACGGGCTTGGCATAGTTCATCGCCTCGAGATAGATCAGCCCGAAGGATTCGTACCGCGAGGGGGCCACAAAGACGTCGCACCCCTTGTAGAGATCGTTTAACCGATCCTCGTCCACAAATCCCAGGAAATCCACGTGGTCGATGCAGGACCGGTACTTCTTTTTGAAAAAGATCGGGTAATCCATCCGATGAATCGCCCGAAAGCCATCCTCGAGGCTGTTGTCCGAGCCGACAATTTGGAATCGCGTGTGCGGCGCCTGACGAAGAACCTCCGGAATGGCCTCGAAAAGCTCGAGGATGCCCTTCCTGCCCTCGAGCCGACCGACGAAGAGAACCGTCGTCTCATTGGGCATCGATGCGGCAGGTTCCGGCAGCTCTTTCTCGGCGGCTGGCACGATACCGTAGGGTGCAACGTGGTGGAGCGAGCTTTCGATGTCCAGTCCGTAAATCTCGCGCAGAGTCCGAACGGTCCCTTGGCTGTTCGAAATGATCGCCGAGGCCATGTCGAGAAAACGACCCTCGAGGTCAGCGAGAAGACGGTTTTCCTGGGTCTCCTGGCCGTGAACCGCGGCGATCTGTTTCATCGACGTAACGACTCGAACCGCAACCGGCACCTCCCCTGCGACCGCGGTCACGAGCCCGTCGAGGTTCCATAGCGGCGAGTCCACGATCTGAATCTCATGATTGAGTCGCAGGGAGCTCACTTCTTCATAGACTGCATGGCTATGGTTCAACCAATGCGTCAGATGCGGATACCCTTGCGAGGCATATGAACCGTATCGGTTGGAGTCAGCGCCGTTGACCTCGCGGATAAAGGCGCCGTCCCGGAACACCACGTTGTGGCGATCGCCCGCGGTAACAACATGCACCTCATGCCCCAGCTCTCCGAGACCCTGGGCGAGAGTATGGGTGCTGCGCGAGACTCCATGGGTGTTTTCGGGCGGGTATCCGACGCTCAGGAGACAGACCCGAAGGCATTCGTTTTCCATGACACTCACCTTTGATTCGATCTGCCTCGAGATCGGGGGAACCGATGGCGTTCTCGAAGAATCATCTCTCAGAAATGGGAGGGGATCGCGTTTCACGGGCTGCAGAGACTTCGGCAGCCGCCGGCGGCGGAACAGACCTTGAAAAAACCCCTCGATCCATCCTCTGCGAAGCATCTTACGCGCCCGTCGGTAGAGGTGCTCGGGAATCTCGCCCTTCCGACGGACATCTTCGACCTGAGCATAGATGAACGAGGCGGCCTTCGCGGCTCCCAACAGGGCCCCGCGAAGACCAACCGCAGGGGCGCCGTTTTTGATCGCGAAGTAGATTGTCGACCGTAGCCAGCAGTACCAGTTCAGGTCGTACTTGTGCTTGCCTCTGTTTCTGCCGCTCCCGGGAGCGTGGTACACGATCGCATTCGAAAGCTGATTCAGACGTTGGCCCGATGCAGCCAAACGCGCTGCGATATCGGCGTCGTCGAACAGATACTCGTACCGCTCGTCAAAACCGGAGATATCGAACAATGCCCGTCGACGGTAGCTCATGTTCGTGCCATGGAATCGCGGGAACCAATGGCGAGCGTGAACGGCAGTCCGTGCGGGCAGCTCGTCATCCCAGCGAACGTCCTCCTGCTCTGCCAGGACGGAAAACAGCCCACGAAGGAATTGGACCTTTCCGACTCCCGGCATGACATTGTAGGTTCGTCCACCGGCGCCCGCGACTTTTGGATTCGAGTATGCTTCTGCGAGCTGAGCGAGCCAGGTCAGGCATGGAACCGCGTCGTCGTCGATAAAGGCCACGACCTCGCCGGCGGCGTTGGCGAGACCGACATTGCGGGACGAGGATAGGTTGAAACGGGGGCACCTGGCGACTGTAATCCGGTCGCCAAACTCGTCATCCAGCATCTCGACGCTGGAATCCATTGTCGGGCCGACGACAACCACGACCTCGAAATGGGAGTAGGTCTGCCGGTTCAACGAGTACAGAAGCGTGCGCAGCGCCTCACACCGATCACATGTGTTGACGATGACCGAGATGAACGGCTTCGAGTTCCCGTTTTGGTGTCGAGCCCGCGGTCTGGGTTGATGGTTGTTCGCAATCGACATGCAGCTTCTACTCGAGTGCGATGGTAGATGTTTGTCCAGAACCACGCAACAGGGATCACCGACTCCTCGATTCGGGCTATTCGCGGCTCCCGTTCCCGCAACGATCCGGTGTGTTCCCGGGTCATTTCTCCGACCCCGTGTTGACGACGCGCAATTCCTCGGCAGGCGCCCTTTTGCTATCATGACTGAAAGGAAGAAAACGAGCGTTTGAAGCTATCCGTCGTCATCCCGACTCATGAGACTCGCGAGCTGACCCTCAGGTGTCTCGCGTCGCTGTGGCTGTGCGATCCCCGGCCCGACGAGGTGATCGTGGTGGACGACGCGAGCCAAGACAACACCGCCCACTCGGTGATCCGGAAGTACCCCAGACACATCGTGGTTCGAATTCCAAAAAGGCAGGGATTCTCCGCTTCCGCCAACCACGGCATGTCAAAGGCTTCGGGGGACCTCATGTTGCTTCTCAACAGCGATACCGAGGTGGAAGAAGCCTCGCTCGACGCCGTATTCGAGGCCTTTGCCTGCGAGCCCGAGCTCGGTATTGCGGGCGCGGCGCTGTGTCATCCCGACGGCGCACCACAGTGGAGTGGGGGCCGGATGCCGACCCCCCTGTGGTACTTCGCGCTCGCCTCGGGGATTCCCGCATTTCTGGGTAAACTGCGGGCATGGCGACGACTTCGCTCACCGTCGGGATCTCGTGGCGGGACGGTCGACTGGGTCGCCGGCACGGCCATGGTCATTCGTCGCCGGGTGTGGGAGGAGGTCGGACCTTTCAATCTCAGCTACCAGTTCTACTGCCAGGATCTCGAGCTCTGCTGCAGGGCCGTCGCCGCCGGTTGGAGGATTCGGGTTCTGCCCGGATTCAAGGTCTATCACCACCACGGGGCCACGATCTCGAACGCTCAGGGTGCAGTCGGCCCAGCCCACCCCGAGCTCATGTGGACCGATTTCCTCCGTTTCGTGCGCAGACAAAAAGGAAACGCCGCGGTACGGACATCGACCCGCGCCATGAAAATAGGCGGCACCCTCCGTGTGGTGGGCCGGCGCATCGTCTCGCCGTGGATTCCGGAGAGCGAACGGTCCGGTTGGCAGGCCGAAACCTCGGTTTACGCGGCCGCCCTCAGATCGCTCGACCGCTCGAACGAAGCCGCCCGATACCCTCTGCCATAGGCTTTAGCCCGTACTTCTCACCAGGTTTCGTGACGAGGGCGGCGAAGCGCAAGTATCCGTTGGGTTTGTCGTGAATCGGGCGACGCCGTCGTAGTTGCGCTACGTCAAGGAGCACGATGTGCGACAAGCACGACGGGACGCCGTGATTCGCCGTCCGCAGTAGACGCCTGGTGAGAAGTACGGGTTAGCCCGGACTATTCACCAGCGTTCGAAGCGAAAGGTTCGAGGTGACGTGCCCTGGGTCGTTTTCGACCCGAGGGGCGCGGAGGCGTACTTGACAGTGCGTCGAGCACC
>CBDTWX010000180.1:0-10052 GCA_965364305.1 uncultured Thermoanaerobaculia bacterium | reverse complement strand
ATCGGGCCGTGAGCTCGCGGTGTGGGAAAAGCTGGTACCAACGGTGTTGGCGGTGGGCACCGTGGCCCTCCTGGTGTTGGTAGTTGTGATCGCAATCGTTTTTGGATGGTCAGTGATGGCTCTGGTGGAAAGGATGAAGGGATAGCGTCCCGATATCGATCCCCGGAAAGGAACTCGAGATGGAATCGTTGATGACCTATATGGCTGCATTCGGCATTTCCGCCGGTGCCGGCGCCAAGGCGTTTATTCCCATCCTGGCCCTTGGGGCGTTCAGCTACACGCCGTACTTCGAGCTCTCACAGCGGTTTCTGTGGATTGCCGATCCTCTGGTCATGGCCGTGCTGGCGGTGCTGGTGGTTGCGGAGATCGTGGTCGATGCCCATCCCGAGCTGGGACGCTTTTCGGACGTCGTCGCCTATCTGCCGAAGGTCGTTGCAGGGTTCCTCGCCTTTGCGGCAGTGACCGGGCGGTTGGACGACGACCTCATGCAGCTCGGGACCTCCGGAGTCCTCGGCGGGGGCACCGCAGCCGCGGTTCACTGGCTGCGCAATCAGGTTCGAAAACCGTTCCGAGACCTTGCCGAGGACGCGCACGAGGGGGCGGGCACGCTGGCTTCGGTGGGCGAGGCGGGTGCCTCTGCGACCCTCGCCGGCACGGCCTTGATTGCGCCGCCCTTGTCGGCGCTGGCGATGGTCGGTTTTGTTGCCGTGGCGGTGGTTGGTGCTCGCGCCGCCGACCACCGGCGGGTGCCGTGTTCCCATTGTGGGGAACCGATCCGCCCCGGAGCGTTGGTATGCAGGCACTGTCGTCTCGAGCAGTGATTCAAACCGTGTTAAGCTGAGGCGTTCATGAAAGGGGCGCGAGTGCGATTCAAGGTCGGCGACAAGGTGGTCTACCCGAGTCAGGGCGTGTCGATTGTGGAGAGCATCTCGAACGAGGTTCTCGCGGGCACTGATATGAAGTGCTACCACTTGCGTCTGATTGGGTCCGAATCCAAGGTCATGGTGCCGGTCGCCAACTCCGATCGGGTCGGTCTGCGTCCGCTGGCAGAAAAGAAGCTGGTGCGAAAGGCCCTCAAACGGCTCAAGTCCGCCGAGGGTGAAAACGCCGAGGATTGGAAGGATCGCTACCGAGCCAATCTCGATCGCATCAAGACCGGCGACCTCGACGAGATCGTCGATGTGTTGCTCTGTCTTGCGGAGGTTGCTGGGCGCAAGACCCTCAGCTTCAGAGAGCGCAAGATGTACGATCACGCGCGTCAGCTCCTGGTCTACGAGGTTGCTGAAGTCGATGGGCGGGCGGTTGAGAAGGTGGAGCAACAGGTGGAGGACGCGCTCGGCCACGTCGTGAAGCAGGACGACGAGTAGCCGCACTTCTCACCACACCCCGGAATCGGCCGGGAAGAATCCAGACTCGCTCGTGAGGGTGTGGAGAATACTGCAGGTTTGGATAAAACAGGCAAACGCGTGCCTGTCGACGAGGCATTCGGGCTGACCCGTTTTGGATTGTAGGCCCCTGCTCGTCTTCTGCCTGACTCCGTTGCCCGTGCACCGATTTTGGCGAGAGGAGACGGGCGAGACCGGACGGGCAACGCGAAGGCGACCGCTCATTCTCATGGCTCGGGTGGTATCCTCGGCTGCGGCGGATATTTCGGAGGCAGAATGAGCGACAACAACGCCAACGCGAAACCCTGGTATTTCAAGCTCCACTGGCAGGTTCTGATCGCGCTCGTAGCCGGTATGGTTTTCGGCTGGTTGACGCCTACCTCCGCTGAGGGTATCGGATTCGTCGGCGACATCTTTCTGAGGCTTTTGAAGATGATCATCATCCCACTCATCTTCACTTCTCTGGTGAGTGGTGTCGCAAGCCTGGGGAGCGCGCGGTCTGTCGGTCGGGTCGGCATCCGGACCGTGATCTACTACACCGTCTCCACGACTCTTGCCATCGCCGTCGGTCTCACCCTGGTCAACATCATCCAGCCCGGCGCGAAGCTGGTGCTCTCAGGAGCGGGAAAGCTGCCGGAGGGTTTTTCAACCTCGGCGCAGACACTTCCAGAATTTCTGTTGCGGATGGTGCCGGACAACATCATGGCGGCAATGGCGGGCGGCAAAGTGCTGCCGGTGATCGTTTTCGCCCTCCTCTTCGGGCTCTTCCTGACCCGGCTCAACGGACCCAATGTGGAAGCCGTACACCGGTTAGTGAACGGCGTGCTCGAGGTCATTCAGGCGCTGACCCTGGCCATCGTCAAGCTTGCGCCGGTCGGGATCTTCGCTCTGCTGGCGCGCGAGGTGGCGCGCAGCGGCCCCGGAATTATCTGGGACCTGCGCTTTTACTTCGTGACGGTCGGTGCCGGTCTGCTGATCCATGCCACGGTGACCTTGCCCACCATACTGCTCCTTCTCGGTCGTCGTCAGCCCTTGGCCTACGGGCGTCAGATGGCTCCTGCCGTGGCAACTGCGTTCTCCACTGCGTCCTCGTCGGCGACACTCCCACTGAGCATGGACTGCTCAGAAAAGGCGGGAAATCGGCGCGGAGTGTCGAGCTTTGTATTGCCGCTGGGTGCTACGGTCAACATGGACGGAACCGCACTCTACGAGGCTGTGGCTGCGCTGACCATCGCCCAGATGTACGGTGTGCCGCTCGACCTGCCGCAACAGGCGCTGGTGCTGCTGACCGCCCTGTTGGCGTCTGTAGGTGCCGCCGGAATCCCGATGGCGGGGCTGGTGATGTTGGTCGTCGTTTTACAGGCGGTCGGCCTTCCTCTCGAAGGCATCGGCACCATCATCGCGGTGGATCGGGTGCTCGACATGATGCGCACCGCCACCAATGTGTGGAGCGACCTCGTCGGTACCGCCGTCGTCAACCGTTTTGAAGGGAGCGACTGATGAGACGATTCACCGCCTTCGGCGTGGTTGTGGTGTTAGCCTGTCCGGCAATGGTCGGCTCTCAGGTGGCCGAGAGTCTTCGCCAGCAGGCGAAGATCCGCGAGAACATCCTCGTTGGACAGGTGGAGGACCTGGCGGAAAACCGTGAGCAGCTGCGTGAGGCGTGGACGCGCCTCGAGCAGCAGACCGGGCTTCTGATGGACGCGCAGCGCGAGGGCGAGACCGTAGACAGCTTGCGTCTTCGGGACGAGCGTCTTCGGGAGGTCGAGGCCGATCTGCTTGCCGCTCTCTCGAAATCACAGCAGCTGCGGCGCTCGATGCTCGAAAACCGAACCATGCTTGCGGCGATCGAGGTCGAAGTTCAGAGGCTCGCATCCGCCGTCGGAGAGACCGAGGCACCGCTCAACGGCACGTGGCGCCTGGTGATGGAGTCGGGGCAGGAGGGTCTCGCGTACCTGCAGCAGCAGGGGACGCTCGTGAGCGGAACATATGCTCTTTCGGGCGGTTTCACCGGCTCGCTTCGGGGGACCTTCGTATCGGGGAAGGTCCGCCTCGAGCGGATCGACTCGCAGATCGGATTTGCGGCGATCTTTTACGGGCGGCTCGAGCGTCGGGGCGAGAATCCGATCTTGCAGGGAAACTGGGAGGCCACCCAACTCGCCAGCGGTCTGCCTTCACGGGGCGGCTGGACCGCCCGAAAGATCGACGAAATAGAAGACTAGCCCGGACTATTCCCCACCACGGAACGACCCGGAGGTGATCATTTCGCGCTCGCCACCGGGCCCTGTCGCCGATGACTGCCCCTAACCGCTGCCCCTGACCACTGCATCTGACACCTGTCGCTGCATCTGATTCCTGCCCCTGAACCTGATCGCTGTCTTCTGTCACTGATTTTGATGGCCGTTGCTCGAAAGGGGCTTCTCTGGCACTTTTTCGGGGTCTTCCCAGGCATCAAGGGTGGTTGGCGCGGACCGGTTCGTGCTAAGGTTCCGGTTCTCGGCCCGGGGTCGTTCGGGCCGCCACGGAGGAACCCCAAATGTATCGCAACCCCTGGTTGACATTGATCCTCGGCCTGATGGTGGGCCTCGTCATCGGCTATGTGCTTGCTGAACAGCAACCGGTCCCTCCGGGCAAGGCTCTCAGGCTCGGCATGGCCCCGCCGACGGGACAGGGTGGAGAAGAACTTCCCGAAGGCCACCCTCCGGTCGATGGCTCGTCGACGGCGGAATCTCAGCGCTTGCGGCAGCAAGTGGCCGAGATCGAAGGGCTACTCGCTACTGCGCCGGACGATGCGGGCCTGATGGCCGCCCTGGGGAACGTCTACTTTGATGCCAACCGCTGGCAGGACGCCCGAAAATGGTACGAAAAATCGTTACAGGTCTCCTCTGGCGATCCAAATGTCATCACCGACCTTGCGGTGGTCTATCGCAACCTCGGTCAACCGCAGCGAGCCATGGAGCTCCTCGATCAGGCCATTGCCATCAGGTCCGACCACTGGCAGGCCTGGTACAACAAGGTTGTCGTCTACAATTTCGACCTTCACGAACATGACGCCGCGATCGAGGCGCTGCGGACCCTTCAGGAGCTGAAAGAGAACAACCCGAGAATTCCGGATTTGTCGGGGATCGAGCAGGAGGTCCTCGGCGGCTAACGCGTCCTGCAAATTAGGAATGAGGAATGAGGAATTATGAATTCCCGCCCAACCACCCTGAGAACGGGGAGGTTGGGTGGGCTGGCGTTCCGAATTCCGAATTCCGAATCCTCGTGCTGACGTATACTCGACGCCACCGTTTCGCGTTTGAACGGGAAGGTCTTATGCAACGCATCCTCATCGTCGTCGTCGTGCTCCTCGTTGTGTGGCGGCTGCTCGCAGCAATCGGTCGCCGTCTGGCCACCAAAGCGCCCGGAGCC
The DNA here is from genome assembly GCA_965364305.1 of uncultured Thermoanaerobaculia bacterium. Classification (GTDB taxonomy): domain Bacteria; phylum Acidobacteriota; class Thermoanaerobaculia; order Thermoanaerobaculales; family Sulfomarinibacteraceae; genus Sulfomarinibacter. The sequence goes on along the minus strand of CBDTWX010000180.1, from coordinate 5,256 downwards.
GACAGCTTCAGCCGTTTTTCCCCCGAGGCTCGGAGGCGCCGAAAGCAGTGGACCGGCGGGGGTCAGCCGCCGTTGAAGAGCTCGTCGAATGTGTCGCATGCGGCACCTTCGTACCGACCGGCAGGGCGCTTTCGGACGGACTCAGTCGGGTCTATTGTTCTCAAGAATGCCGACCCACCGCAGACGTCGAGTCGGAGCATGATCTGGGGTGATTCTCGAGACCAGATGGTGGCCGTTGGTGAGCGTCTCGCTGCGGCAGAGCTGGTGCGTTTCAGCGAAGGCAATCTCTCGGTGCGTGTCGATGAGTCCAGGGTTCTGGTCACGCCAACCGGCTCGGACCTCGGGCGCCTTGGACCCTCGGATCTGGTAGAGGTGCAGCTCGAAACATCTTTGGTCCCGCCACGGGCCACCTCGGAGGTGCACCTCCACCTCGAGATCTACCGGCGGCGCGTCGACGTGATGGCGATCGTTCACGCCCACCCGCCGCAGCTGCTTCGGCTCGATGCACGAGGCGAACTTCCGCATTCGCGTGTCATCGAGGATCGTGGCCGAATGCTCGGTCGAGTGGTTTCGGCGGCGCATTTCCAAGAGGGGAGCCTCGCACTGGCCGAGGCGGCCGCTTCGGCGCTCGCCAGACACAACGCCTGCCTTCTCTGCGGTCACGGAGCGGTGACCCTTGGTTCAACGCTCATGCGGGCCTTTGTTCGTATGTTGGATTTCGAGCGCGCCGCCTCGCTGACGCCGACGAGAGGTTGAGCGGTGGGTCAGTCACAGCTGTTCCCGGACGATCCGGCCGTCAGTCCATTGGCCGAAAGGATGCGGCCGCGAAAACTCGACGAGGTGGTCGGACAACCGGCCCTTGTCGGCGAAGACGGCGTGATCCGGTCCCTTCTCGCCGATGGCGAGCTGCCGTCGATGGTGTTCTGGGGCCCTCCCGGAACCGGCAAGACGACCATCGCTCGGCTGCTTGCCGATGCCGCGGGCGCCGATATGGTCACGTTTTCGGCGGTCCTCTCAGGGGTCAAGGAAGCACGGGCCGTGATGTCCTCGGCGCGAAGCCTGCGCCGGTCCGAAGGCCGACGCACCGTGCTCTTCGTCGACGAAATCCACCGGTTCAACCGCGCCCAACAGGACGCCTTTCTCCCGTTTGTGGAAGCCGGCGACATCGTGCTGGTGGGGGCGACCACCGAAAATCCGTCGTTCGAACTCAACCGCGCGCTGCTGTCGAGGGTGAAGGTCTACATTCTCGACCCGTTGGTGCCGGAGCAAATTCTCGCCATCCTCCGTACAGCCCTCGATGACTCTGAGCGTGGTCTGGGTGCGGTGGCGCCGAAGGTGAAGCTCGAGGCTCTCGAGCTGATCTCCACGATAGTCGCCGGTGACGCCCGGCAGGCCCTCAACCACCTTGAGCTGGCGGTGGCGGTGGCTCGATCCGAAGGCGTCGATCCAATCGATGCAGAGCAGGTAAAGCGGGTCGCCCAGAAGGTCGTCGCAGTCTACGACAAGGGTGGAGAAGAGCACTACAACCTCATCTCGGCCCTGCACAAGGCGGTTCGCAACTCGGATGTGGACGCTGCGTTGTATTGGTTGGGGCGGATGCTGGAGGGAGGGGCCGACCCCCGCTATGTGGTTCGGCGAATGCTCCGGATGGCCTCGGAGGACATTGGCACGGCCGACCCGCGAGCCCTGCAGCAGGTGGTGGCAGCTGCGCACACAGTCGAGCACGTCGGCATGCCCGAGTGCGAGCTGGCGCTCGCCCAGGCCGCCGTGTATCTGTCCCTTGCGGCAAAAAGCAACGCCCTCTACGTGGGCTACGGCAGAGTCAAAAAAGAAGTCGGGAAACGACCCGGTCTGCCGGTGCCGATGGCGATCCGCAACGCGCCGACAGACCTCATGAAGGAGGCCGGCTACGGTCGCGGCTACCGGTACGCGCACGACGAAAAGGAGGCGGTGTCCGATCTCGAGTGTCTGCCGGAGGAGCTCGCCGGCGCTTCCTTCTACGAACCGACCGACCATGGATGGGAAGCCCGGATCCGCGAGCGAATGCAAGAGATCAAACGCCTCCGAAATGCAAAGCGATCCAAAACCGATTAAATGCCGGCCAGCACCAACCGGCCGTGAGTTCGTCCTGACGACGCGAACGGCTTCCCGGTTGCGGTATCCGGGGGGGTGGGCGGAATTCCGAATTCCGAATTCCGAATTCCCGTTTTGCGACAGTCGGCGGTCGAGAAAGTGAATCCGGAGAGGTTGATCGCCTCGACACCCCACGGCCTTCGACCTGTGCTACGGTGCCGATGTGAGACACGGAATCCGAGTTCTGGTTGCTCTGGTGCTGCTCGCCGAATTGTCGGCCTGCGGGTATCACCTGGTGGGCACAACGTCTTTTCTGGCGGAGGACATCGAGACATTGTACGTCGAGAACTTCAAAAACCAGACCAATTGGGTGGACATGGATCAGCGGCTCATGGAAGCCATGACCCTCGAGTGGGTCCGCCGCCGACGCCTGCGGTTGGTCGACTCGCCCGGACAGGCCGACGTCGTCCTGAGTGGCGTCATCCAACGGCTCGCGGTCATCCCGGTTTCATATGACCAACAAGGTCGCGCCAACGAGTACCAGATGAGTCTTCAGGCGATCGTCCAGCTCAAGGATGTTCGGGGTGACGAGGACGAGCTCTTGTGGGAGGACAGGGCCTTCTCCAGGCGAACCTCCTATCAGGTCGATCCTCGGGCGGAGAACTACTTCGACCGCCAGAATATCGCCATGGATGTCTTGTCAGAGGAGTTCTCGAGCGCCCTGGTCACCGCGGTGCTCGAAGGGTTCTGATCCCACAGACGCGCGAAGGGGAATCGACGACACCGCTGCCACTCCGGTATGGGCTTCTTGCTTCGACGTGCGAGGTGCCACTCTTCACATTGTTCGCCTGCGGCGCGTATTTGAATTCAGAAGCAACAGCCTCGAACAATGGGAAGGGTGGCACCTGTGCCGTCGATGTCCCTTTGCGCGCCTCAATGCGCCGCTGGGCCACCAGGCCTCACCTCAGAAACCGAAACCACCCTTCGAGCAGCCGTCTGACGGTGGGAGTCAACCGGCTCCGGTTGTATTCATCCCCCGCCTTGCGGATGGCCTCGGCCCGAGTGGGGTAGGGGTGAATGACACCCGAAAAGGAACCGAGACCCCTACCGCAGACCATCGCGGCGGTAATCTCGGAGATGAGCTCGCCGGCATGTCGGGCAACGATCGTCGCGCCGACAATCGTGTCGGTGCCCTTTTTGCAGTGGATCTTCAAAAACCCGTTGGTCTCACCCTCGGCAATCGCCCGGTCGACGTCAGCCATGTCGACGCGGTGGGTCGCCACAGCGAATCCCTGGTCCCGAGCTTCTTCGGGTTTCAGACCAACGTGGGCGATCTCGGGGTCCGTGTAGGTGCACCATGGGATGATCAGCCTGCTGAAACGCTTTTTGGGGCCCGGAAAGAGGGCGTTCTGGATGACCGCCCGAGAGGCCGCGTCGGCGGTGTGAGTGAACTTGTACGGGAGACAGACGTCCCCCGATGCAAAGACCCTCCGGTTGGTTGTCCTCAGAAAATCGTCGACCTCGACTCCGGATCCGTCATAGGCGACGCCGGCAGCCTCGAGATCGAGCCCCTCGACGTTGGGCGTACGTCCGACTCCCACCAGGATCTCATCGACGGTCAGCTGGTGCATTCCGTCGGGCGCCTCGAGAACCAGCACCTTGCCTGAGGGTGCGACCTCGACAGTTTTGATCGTGGTGGACAGATGGACCGAGACGCCATCGTCTTCAAGCGAACTCTTCAATATCTCGGCGGCTTCCCGATCCTCGCGTTGCAGGAACTGGTCTGCCATCTCGATGATCGTCACCTCGGTCCCGAGCCGTGCAAAGGTCTGCGCGAGCTCACTGCCGATCGGTCCGCCGCCGACCACCGCGAGCCTGGCCGGCCGTTCAGTGAGGTTGAAGACGTTATGGTTGGTGAGGAATCCGGCGTCGACGAGACCGGGGATCGGCGGCACAGCGGCGCGTGCGCCGGTGGCGATGACCGCCCTGGGGAAATGGAGTTCCGTGCCGTCGATGTCAACGGTATCCCGTCCGGTGAATCGGGCTGCACCGAAGTAGACATCGACACCGTATTGTTTGGTGAATCTCTCGGCAGAGTCATGGGGAGAGATTTCGGCGCGGATGGAGCGCATGCGTTCCATGACCCGAGCAAAGTCCACCTCGATGTCACCACCGACCCGAACGCCGAAACGACCGGCTGTTCGAACGGCGTGGGCCGCGTGGCCCGAGCGGATGATCGCCTTCGACGGCACACATCCCACATTGAGGCAGTCACCACCCAGAAGTTGGCGCTCGACCAGAGCCACCCTGGCGCCCATCCCAGCCGCACCGGCCGCGGCCACCAGGCCGGCGGTACCGCCGCCGAGAACTACGAGATTGTAGCGTCCGTCCGGGGTCGGGTTCTGCCAGTCAGGAGGATGGACGTTGGCCACCAGCCTCGAGTTGTGCTCGTCGTCGGGGTGCAGGTTCAACTGTGGGTCGATCATCGGGTTCTCCATTACCGCTGCAGTCTCTGTAGGCTGATTCCTATATTTAGGTTACTTCGAATTTCATTTTTCGGGCCTCGGTTCTTCCCCGGATTGGGGCCGCGGTGGATTGACCGACAATTCTGGAAGAAACGAGGCCCGAAAAATGAGAATGACACAAGTTGAATTCGGCGAGACCGTTTCGAGGGGTGTATCCTTAGAATTCGGAGGTCTCCATGTCAGACGGCAACCGCACCATCATCGGCATTTTTGTCGCCCTCGTCGTGATTGTTGCCGCCGCGGTCGGCTGGTGGCTCCTGACCCGCGATGATTCGAAGCCGGTGGAGGTCGTCGAAGAGCCGACGCCCCTGCCGGTGCCGACGCCGACACCGGGCCTCGAGGAGCGCCTGTCGGAGCGGCTTTCGGGGACTACTCTCGGCGGGAGCGATGCGGTCGTGCGTGAGCTGGTAGCCGGGCTCTCCACCAACCCGAAGCTCGCGGCGTGGTTGGTCAACGAAGCTCTCATCCGCCGCTTCACCGCATCGGTGGACAATATCGCCTCGGGTGTCAGCCCCCTTGCCCACCTGGAGTTCCTGCGACCGAAAGCCGGCTTCGAGGTCGACACGAAGCGCGGTGGGGAACTCGTGATCGATCCGGCAAGCTACCGGCGGTACAACCTTCCGGCCCAGGTCTTCGCCTCCCTCGACACCGAGGGAAC
>CBDTWX010000179.1:0-10101 GCA_965364305.1 uncultured Thermoanaerobaculia bacterium | reverse complement strand
GCCCAGGGTGCGGTCCCGCGGATATCTCCACGCGATGGGTGGGATCCTGACGTCCACCGAGGTCGAGACTCTGGTGTCGTCTGGAGTCGTCCTGACCCTCGAGCAGGCGGCCCGTTTCCTCACCGATTTTCTGTTGGGCGACACCTATTACAGGATCGAGCACCCGAACCACAATCTCGATCGCACGCGGGCGCAGCTCGATCTCCTCGAGTCACTGATCTCCGCCGGCCCCCGCCTCGAAGCGATCGTCGAGCGCGAGCTGCGGGACGTTGAACGTTCGAACGTTCAAACGTTGTGATGCGAAGGGGGGTGGGTTGGAGATTCCTCATTCCTCATTCAGCCCAGCGTCCTCTCCGCCGGGCACGAAGACGTACAAGCACCGGGGAGGGCGGGTGGGAATTCCGAATTCCGAATTCCGAATTCCGAATTAACAACTATTCCCTGATCGCCTCCAACTGGTCGCTGATGAGTCCCTGGAAGAGCGGCAGCTTGTAGGCGTTCTTTGCCAGCGGTTCGGCGCCCGCGACGACGGCCTCGGAGGCCGCCGCAACGGTCGCCCCATCCAGCTTGTTGCCGGTGATCGCCGCCTCGACACCAGCCGCCCGCCATGGAACCGGGGCCGCACCCGAAAGGAAGACTCGCGCCGATCGCACGGTCTCGCCATCGAATACCATCGCGAGGGCGACGCCGGCGAGGGCGAAGTCCCAGGCGCCGCGGGTTCGCACCTTGCGGTACGACGAACGGAGCCCCGGTTTGGGCGGTGGCAGCATCACCTCCGTGAGGATTTCGTCGGGAGCGAGCACGGTTTCACTCCGAGGGTCCTCGGACGGCGGTACGTGGAGCTTTTCCACCGGCACCAACCGGCTCGCGCCCGGACTCGAGACCCGGCACACGGCGCCGAGGGCCGCCAGAGCCGGCGCGGTGTCGGATGGGTGGACGATGTAGCACATATCGCCGCCGAAGATGCAGTGGTACTGGTTCTCGCCTTCAAAGGCAAAGCACTTCTCGCCGCCCTTTCTGAGACAGTCAAAATCTCCGCGGTAGTACCAGCAGCGAGGCTTTTGGCAGAGGTTGCCGGCGATCGTCCCCTGGTTCCGGAGCTGCGGGCTGGCAACGACATTGGCCGCATCGGCGAGCGCCGCGTAGCTCTCCGCAACGGCGGCGTCGGCGGCAATCTCGGCCACCGTGGTCAAGGCGCCGATGCGAAGGCCACCGTCGACGGTGGGGCTGGCCCCGCGGAGCTCATCGATTGCGGTCAGCGAGACCACTGTCGGGGACGAGAGGACTCCGTCCCGAAGGCAACCGACGAGGTCGGTGCCGCCGCCATGGATCAGGGCCGGACGGTCATCGAGAACCGCAAGCGCATCGTTGATGGTTTTGGGGCGGGAGTAGGTGAACTTGGGGAGCATCTCAGGCCTCCTTTCCCTGCGCCTGCAGCATCTCGAGAACTTTGTCGGGGGTGATGGGACCCTTGTTGATTCTCACGCCGATGGCGTCGTAGACCGCGTTGGCTATCGCTGCTGCGGTCGGGATGGTAACCGGCTCGCCACAACCCTTGGCACCAGTGGTGTTGCACTCGGTGTCTCCCGGGTCGACCACCAGCGACGACATGTCGGCGGGCACGTCCATCGCGGTCGGGATCTTGTAGTCGTGGAAGTTGGCGTTGACCATCTTGCCGGTCTGGCCCCTGTCGAGCACTCGCTGCTCGGTCAACGCGTAGCCGATCCCCATCGTGATCCCGCCAAAGACCTGGTTGTCGAAGGTCAGCCGGTTGAGCACCCGGCCCGAGTCGTGGGCGGCGACAAACCGGACGACCCTGACCTCCCCGGTTCGGGTGTTGACCTCGACCTCACAGAACTGGGCGGCAAACGGATTGACCGCCTTGCCTTCGGGGTTGGGTCCGCGGTAACCGACACCGACCACAACCCGGCTCCTCCGCAGGCCGCGAAGCCCGGTGACGGGGAACGATTTCTCGGGATCCTTCCTCGACACCACGGCACCGTCGACCAGCATGAGGTCGGACGCGTCGAGGTCGTGCTCATCTGCCGCCATCTCGAGGATCTGCTTCTTGACGTTGTAGGCCGCCTCGCGGACCGCCGGCGACTCGGTCGGTACGGTCTTCGAGCCTCCCGAGGACGAAGCCCACTGGGTGCTCCTGGTGTCCGCGTTCTCGATCTGGATCGACGACGGGTCGACCCCCAGCTCCTCGGCCGCGACCATCGCCATGACCGTGCGGGTGCCGGTGCCGATGTCCGACGCTCCCATGTTGAGGTTGACGCTGCCGTCGGCAAAGAGCTTGACGATGATGGTGGACGGCGGGCCGCCACCACCGGCGATCCACAGGCAGGCACCGACCCCGGCGCCGCGTTTGAGATGCTTCGATCTCTGCGGCGCCTTGCGGGCGGCCTTCCAGCCAAATGCCTCGGCTCCCTGGGTGAGGCATTGCTTGAGACCGGTGCTGGTGTAGGGCTGGCCGCCCCGCGCCTGGCTCGTGGTGGGCACGTTCTTCAACCGAAAATCGACTGGATCCATGTCGATCGCCTCGGCGAGATCGTCCATCATCTGCTCGAGGGCCCAGGCGCCCTGAGGGTGACCCGGCGCGCGGAACGGGCGGACCGGGCCGGCGTTGATGTGGACGAGGGCGTTCTCACATTTCACGTTGGGACAGGTGTAGAGGTCCCTGATCAGCCAGTCATTGAGACTGGCGCCGCCCTCGGAGTAGGCGCCGGCCGAGCTCAGACCCGAAAACTCGAACGCGGTCAGGGTGCCGTCAGCCGTGACGCCGGCCTTGAGCTTGATGTCCACGGCGGGTCGGTTCCCGGTGACCAGCATCGCCTCCTCGCGGGTGAGGAAAAGCTTTACGGGACGCGCGGTCTTCTTGGCGAGGAGGCACGCGAGGATGGACCCTCGTGAGGTCTGGAGCTTGGATCCGAAGCCGCCGCCCATGAAGGTGCTGACGACGCGGACGTTGGCCAGCGGAAGGCCGAGAATGCCCGCGTATTGCTCCTGGATCGAGAACACCCCCTGCAGCGACTCCCAGACGGTGAGCTTGTTGCCATCCCACTGGGCGACGCAGCCGTGCAGCTCCATCGGCGCCTGGATCTCGCACTCGTTGCGGTATGAACGCTCGAGGACGACATCGGCCTCGTCGAAACCGGCGGCGACGTCCCCGCGCTCGTAGGTGTCGGGCTCTCCGGCGCGATTGCCGCCGGCGTGGACCTCGGGAGAGCCGGCGGCGAGCGCATCCGTGTGATCCGAGACGGGGGGCAGGACCTCGTACTCGACCTCGATGGCGCGCAGCGCGTCGACCGCCTGTTGGGGGGTCTCCGCGGCCACGGCGGCGATCGGTTCACCCTCGAACTTGCAGGTGGTCGATAGTATCGGTACCGGTTCCCACCCGCGGTAGATCGGCCACATAACGCCTTGCGTCTCGGGCGATGATGGAGTCAAAATCGACATCACGCCCGGCATGCCCTCGGCGGTCTTGACATCGAGCTTCTTGACCCGGGCATGGGCGTGGGGGCAGCGCAAGACTGCTCCATAGATCATGTCGGGCAGCACGATGTCGGAAGGGTAGATCGCGGAGCCGCTGACACGCTCATAGCCGTCGACACGCGGTCTTCGCTCCCCGACAACGTCGGTTTTTTTCCAGGGCGCCGGATACTCGCTCGGTTTCGGTGTTTCGGGAACCGGATCGTCAACCCAATACCTCGCGTCGCGTGACATCACCGGCCTCCCTTCTTTTTGAGCTCGGCGGCGTGGTCCACCGCTTTGAAGATGTGGGTGTAGGCAGCGCAACGGCAGAGGTTGCCGCTCATCCCGTGCCGGATCTCATCGATGTCGGGCGACGGGTTGGCGCGCAGCAAGCCCTCCGCCGACATGATCTGGCCGGGCGTGCAGTAGCCGCACTGAAAGGCGTCCTCGGCGACGAAGGCGCGCTGTACGTCGCCGAGCTCCTCGCCGTCGAGCAGGCCCTCGACGGTGGTGATGTCGGCGCCTTCGGCCTCCGCAGCCAGGGTCATGCAGGCATAGCGCGGCCGTCCGTCGATCAGCACAGTGCAGCTGCCGCACTCGCCTCGCGCGCAACCGACCTTGGTGCCGGTGATGCCGAGGCGTTCTCGCAGGACGAAGAGCAGGGTCCACCGCGGTTCGACCAGCAGGCGGTGTGCACGTCCGTTGATCTTGAGCGCCACCTGGACCATTTCGTCGGGTTCGGTGATCTGTACCGCGGCCTCGCCGCGCAGCGACACGCCGGTGGCGACGGCCGCCGCACCGGCGCCCACCGAGCCGAGGAATCCCCTCCGGGTGACGCCCTTCTTCGGGTTGTCTCTTCGATCGTTGTTCCTGGCCATATGTCCCTCCAGACCGTCACGAAGCGATCAATTCATATTGAGACTAAATATGTGTTATATATACACATAGAGAGTATACGCCGGTTACCGAGAATTGCGAGTAAGAGGTGGACGCCTGATAGAGTGCCCCCATGGACTCACCGATTCCCTCGGCTGAAACGATTGTCGAAGCGATCCTCACAGCCGTGGCAGACGCCCCGGCAGCCGACCTCATCGACCTCACGGTGGGATCCTTCTGGACGGCCGTCCACACCAGCGCAGGCGCGGGGCTAGCTTCGAGCATGCGCTCCGAGGTCCATCTCCACGGCAGGCAACCCATCGGCGACGCCGGCACGCTCGATACTCGCACGCCGCTCGAGCTCACAGGGCTTCTACGATCCGAGTCTCCGCCCGAGGCGGGCGTCGGTCTGGCCGCGGCCAACGCTCTGCTCGGCCCGTCGGCGCGCGGTTTGACCGAAGAGAAGGCGGTCGCGATTCTCAAACGGCGCAGCGCGGGGAAGCAGGTGGCGATGATCGGTCGTTTCCCGTTCGCCGATCGGCTGCGCGAAGACTGTGGGCGGCTGTGGGTCTTCGAACGCGGCGTCAATCGTCACGACGAGGATCTGGACGACGAAGCCATGTGCCGCCTCCTCCCCCGCGCCGATGTGGTTGCCATCACCGCCACGACCCTGCTCAACCGGACTCTCCCGAGCGTCCTCGCCCGGGTCCGTTCAGACGCCTTCGTGATGTTGCTCGGGCCCAGCACTCCGATGACGCCGGCGTTGCACGCGTTCGGCATCGACGTCCTGTGTGGGACCATCGTCGACGATCCTGACCGAGTCCTCCGAGCGGTCAAGCAAGGAGCGGTGACCAGCCAGATCACCGGTGTCCGCAGAGTGTGCTTGTGGAGGGACGGGTGAGCGGTCAGATAACGGTTATTAATTTTGAGTCTTGAGTTTTTGGTTTTGAGTTTTGGGTGTTGAGATATGAGATCCCGCCCGCCCAACTAGAGTCGTCTGGGGGTCGACACGATGGATTTGGCTGGTTTGATTCTCGCCGGCGGTGAGGGAAAGCGGTGGGGCGGTCCAAAGGCTTGGGCCAAACTCCCTGACAAACGGACCTTCCTCGAAGCCTGCGCCGAAACCCTCCGCAAGGCCGGAAGCCAATCGATGATAGCGACTGTTCCGCCAGGGACCGATGACACCTCTATCGGTCCTCTGGAACTGGTTGAATTGCCGAAGCCGGGTCTCGACATGTTCGCCTCATTGGTGACCGGTCTTCGCCGGCTCACGGAGAAACCCGATTGGCGGGTCGTCGCGGTGTTGCCCGTCGACCATCCCCTCGTCGCCCCGGGCACCATCGCCACCCTCGTGAACGAACCGGCGTTAGCCGCGATCCCATCTTTCAACGGCAAGCACGGTCATCCCGTGTGTTTCGCTCGCTCTGTGGCCGAGACCCTTGTCGACGGGAGCGCGACCGGACCAACCCTTCGCGACGTCTTGCGGTCAGTCGATGCCGTGGATGTTGCCGTCGACGACCCCGGCGTCATCGCCAACTGCAACACCCCTGAGGCGCTCGCCGAGGCGCTCAAATCCCTTCGCAAAGCTGGCATTTTACAAAGCGAACGACGAAATGGCGGGAACTCAAAACTCAAAACCAAAAACTAAAAACTCAAAACTCAAAACTCAAAACTCAAAACTATACCGGCGTTCGCATCGTCACGAACTCCTCGGCCGCGGTCGGGTGGATTCCGATGGTGGCGTCGAATGTGGCCTTGGTCGCGCCGGCTTTGAGGGCGACGGCCATGCCTTGGACGATCTCTCCGGCATCCGGTCCGACCATGTGAACGCCGAGCACCCGGTCCGATTCCCGGTCGACTACCAGCTTCATCATCGTCATTTCGTCCCGCCCGGAGAGGGTGTGACGCATCGGACGGAAGTTGGATCGGAAGATCACAACCTCGTGGCCGGCGTCCCGCGCCTCGGTTTCGGTGAGACCAACCGTGCCGACGGTTGGCTGGCTGAAGATGGCCGACGGAACGTTTGCGTAGTCGACGGAGGTCGGGTTGTCGTTGAAGAGTGTCTCAGCCACCGCCATCCCTTCGGCGAGAGCGACCGGCGTCAGAGCGATTCGATCGATGCAGTCGCCGACGGCCAGAATGTTGGGGACGGATGACCGCAAGTACTCGTCGACCAGCACCTCGCCCTTCAGGCCGAGCTCGACGCCGGCCTCCTCGAGCCCCAGGCCCGAGGTGTTGGGCAGCCGACCCAGAGCGCACAGGAGCTTGTCGGCCTCAATCACTTCGCCGGTGCTCAAGGTCGCGGCGAGCCGCTCGCCGTTGCGTTCGATCCGATCGATCAGGGTCTCGAAACGGAGATCGATTCCCTGCTTGCGCATCTCATCGGCGAGAGTGGTGCGGATGTCATCGTCGAAGCCGCGCAGAAACAGCGGGCCGCGGTAGTTCAGCGTAACCTCCGATCCGAGAGCGTTGAAGATGCAAGCGAACTCGACGGCAATGTAGCCGCCGCCGGTGATGACGATCTTCGAGGGTTGTCTGTCGAGGTGGAAGACCTCATTCGAGGTGATGCCGAGCTCGGCGCCCTCGATCTTTGGCACGAACGGGCGACCGCCGGTTGCGACCAGAACGTATTGGGCGGTGAAGCGCTGTCCATCGACATCCACGGTGTGACGGTCGAGGAGGCGCGCGCGCCCTTCGACGATTCGCACTCCGGCTCCTTCGAGCAGTCCGCGGTAAATGCCGTTGAGGCGCTCGATCTCCCGGTCCTTGTTGGCGATCAGGGTGGCCCAGTCGAAGGTGGGTGCGGGCACCGTCCAGCCGAAGCCCGCTGAATCTCCGAAATCCGCTGCGAAGGACGAGGCATGGACCATCAGCTTCTTCGGCACACAACCGACGTTGACACAGGTGCCACCGAGACGTGATGACTCGGCCACTGCGACCCGCGCCCCGAAACTCGCGGCGAAACGGCTCGCCCGAACACCACCCGAACCAGCCCCGATGACGAAGAGATCAAAGTCGTAGGTTGTCATGAGGCTATCCTACCGGTGATCTCACGTCGGGGTTCATTTCGAGTTTCGAATTTCGAATTTCGAATTTCGAATTTTCGCGCACTACTCCATAGATTCCTCGACTCGGCCTCCTGCCTCGCTCGGAATGACAGCATTTTGCGTCACACAATCCCATGAGCTCGACCGAGTCCCCCGTCGTCATCCCGACCGAAGGAGCGGCGCGACGAAGTGGAGGGATCTATCGAGGGGGGCGGATTGAAAATTCGAAATTCCAAATTCGAAGTCTCTACTCTTGCTTGACCACCTCGAGGTTGACACTGACCTCGACATCATCGCCGATGACCCATCCGCCGGCGTCGAGCGCCCGGTTCCACGACACGCCGTAGTCCTTGCGATTGATGGTGGTCGAGAGCTCGTAACCGGCGCGGACTCCGCCCATTGCCGACATCTCGCCCAGATAGTCGACGGTGAGGGTGATCGGCTTGCTCACACCGTGCATGGTCAGGGTTCCGGCGACCGCGTAGGAATCGCTGTCGACCCGAGTGATCTTGCTGCTCTTGAAGGTGATCTCGGGGTACTTCTCGACGTCGAAGAAGTCGGAGGAGCGAAGGTGCCCGTCTCGCTTCTCGTTCCTGGTGTCGATGCTGCCCGCCTTGATGGCGAGATCGACGCTGCTGGCGTCAAGGTTGTCGAAGTCGGCGACGATGGTGCCGTCGAACTCCGTAAAGGTCCCGGAGACCTTTGACACCAGGTGACGGATCTTGAAATCGACGTTCGAGTGGACAGTGTCGATGGTGTAGATGCCCTGGGCGTCGGCGGTGCCGAGGCCGAGCACGACTGTGAGAGCGGCGAGAGTGATGGTTTTTCGCATATTTTCCTCCATTGCCGGCGGTTGAGGTTGAGTATCGCCGACCTCCCAGTCAACGTGTGCGGGTTGACGGTCATTCCTGAGACCGACGGAAGCGTCCAAATGAAGACACGAGCTCACCAGGACGATCCCCTGGGGCCAGGTCAGCAAAACGAAAAATGGTCCCGGACGTCCGCGCGGTATGGCCGGCGAATCGGGTCTTTGTGCCCGGGAGATGCGTGCACCACAGATTGTTGTACAGCGGCTTGTGGTGCGGGCGTCTCGCCCGCATGACGTGGCGAAGAGGCGCTGTCGTCATTGAAAGTCCGTCGAAAGATGTGTAACTGTTCACACAAGCCTCAGGTCTCAAGACCCACGGCAGGTGATTGGGCCTCGGAGACGGGCGGGAAAATGGGTACAGGCATTTATTGCGGTTGGTGAGAGTCATTGGAAAAGGGATGACAGCGGCGCTCCAACACATTTCTTCGGGTGAATGAGACGTCGTGGCGGCTTACCATCTGCCATTGCGGCATCGATCGGCGCCCACGATACGGCCGACGCTTCGTTCGCAATCCTTTCACTCATGGAATATCCCAGGAAACAAGGTGTTGTGGGCAAACGTAGGTAGTGACGATGGCAGGAAACTTGCTAGGGTATGGGCGTGCGCCAGGATAAGAGCATCTTTCGACGTGCGCTGGAGATCTCGCTCCTGCTCCATCTGCTGCTGATTTTTTTGGTGGCGCCGAGCGTGGTGCGAGTGTGGCCGACGTCTGACGCGTCGGCGGTGGAGCTCGCGCCACAGGTGCCGCCAAGCGATCAGCCGCCGCTCGAGTTCGAGTTCGTCGATCTGGCAGAGGACCGGGAAGAGACTCCCGTGTCTGATCAGGTACCGCTGTCAGACCTCGATCGGCGCGCCCACGGGGGTGAGGGCGAGGCGGCCGAGCGACCGACCGTCACCGGGAACACGCCGCAGCTGGTCCAGGCCGACGGCGCGGAGACATTTGGAGCGGGGTCGCCGCCGCAGCTCCAGGGCCGGCCGGTGCCGCAGGTGCCGCCGCCTGAGCGCCCCCAGGAAGAGCCCCTCGAGGATCCTCTCGAGCAGCGCCCCACCGAGCCCGATGTCGAAGGTGCCGGTGAGGAGGCTCCCGAGCCCGAGGCGCAACAGCCTGCTCTGCAGCTGCCACCACCGGGAGCCTGGGCGCTGCCGCCCGACCAGGGCGGACTGCCCGAGATGCCGGATCGCGACGATGGTGGTTCGGTCGACACCGGGGGCCTCTCCTTCGATACCCAGTGGTACGACTGGGGCCCCTACGCCAAGGCCATGCTGGCCAGGATCCGCCGCCATTGGCGCATCCCCGAGATTGCGCGCCTCGGCGTCCAGGGCGTGGTCAAGATCCGATTCTTTATCGAACAGGACGGAACCGTCTCCGGCCTCAGTATCTTGGACGAGTCGGGCAAACCGCCGATGGACTTCGCAGCCCGAGACGCCATCGCCGATTCGTCACCCTTCGAACCGCTGCCTCTGGCCCTCGGCAGTTCGGAGCGAGAGGGTGTTACCATCACTTTCTTCTATAACCCCGGTCGTTCCTCACGAGACCGGCGTTGACGACATCGAGATTCACTAGGAGCACTGCGTGGTCGACATTCTGATATCCGGCGGACCGGTCATGATTCCCCTCGGCATCCTGTCGCTGGTGGCGGTGGCCATCATCATCGAGCGATTGTGGGTGCTGCGCCGAGGGAACTTTCTTCAGGCCGCGACCGTCCAAACTCTGTCCGGGCTCCTTGCGAGCAACAAATTTCGCGGCGCCGTTGACTACTGCCGGCGCCACCCCGGTCCGTTCGCCGACCTGGTCGACAGCGGCCAGCAGATCACCGTCGATCACGCCTAGGCCA
>CBDTWX010000178.1:0-10103 GCA_965364305.1 uncultured Thermoanaerobaculia bacterium | reverse complement strand
CAACCTGGGCGGAGACAGCGAGCGGACGAATATCGAGATCGTCGACACCCTCTGCTCGATCCTGGAGCGACTCCGGCCCGCCGCCGAGAACGCCTCGCTGCGCGACGCGAACGTGGCCCGTTACGCGGACCTCAAGACCTTCGTCCCCCAAGCCCCAAGCCTCGAGCCTCAAGCCCTTTCCGGCGTGCGAATCTGGAGCGCCACGAAGAAGCCGACGAAGGCGACGGCGCCGGCGAGAATGAAAACCCAGCGGAAGCCGAACGCCTCCCAGATATAGCCCGAAAGGACGGGCAGCGTCATAGCGACCGCGTGGTCGATGGTGATCCCCATCGATATGGTCGGCGTGATGTCGGCGGGGTCATCGGCGATCTTTTTGAGGTAGGTCGTTCGAGCGACACGCAGAGCGAAAAGGATGATGTCGAGCACGTAGGCGCTGTACAGGGCGAACAGAACCCAACCGCCTGTCAACAGATCTCCCGCAAAGGCGTAGGTCAGACAGATGGCGAGCAAGAGAAGCTCGTCGACAGCGAGCACGATCCGCTCACCGAGCCAGTCGACCACCTCACCGAGAAGGGGCCGAAAGACCACCCCGAGAGAAGCGGCGATGAAGTAGAGGAGGGCGATGGTGCTGACCGAAACCCCGTGTATTTCGACTAGGACCCACGCGCCAAAGGCGAGGAAGATTTGCTTACGAATCCCGAAAAGGGCCGATATGGCGTAGAAGAGCCGGTATTTTCTCTTGAAGACCAGCCGCCTCGACGGCGGGTCGCCGCGTCCGATATCGAGCCTCGCATAGAAAACCCCGGCCATCAGGGCGCTGGCCGCAGCGATGGCGTAAAAGAGTGCGTAGCTGTCGCCAACCATTCGTGCAAGGAGGAACACGGAGCCGACGCCGAGGATCGTACCGAGGTTTCGGGCGCCACCGAACTGACCGAGGCGACGCCCCTCCTTCCCGCCTATGGCGAGCTTGAGCCCGATCGGACCCTCGACGGCAAAGATGATGTGGTCACCCAAAGACCAGATGACAATGAAAAGGACCAACGCCGCGTGAGTCGGCGCCAAATACCCGAGCCCGATCGCTCCAAGTGCCGTCAGCAGCATGGCGGCGGCCGCCATCTGTGTCTCCCGAAAGATGCTCAGCATCGCACCAGCGACGAACATGATCATAAAGCCGGGAAGCTCGCGCGGGAGTTCGAGCCAGCCGCGGGCCTCTGCGCCGAGCTGATGGATCTCGGCAAGGTAGTTGTTGAGGGTGGCGGTGAAAATACCGGAGGCAGCCCCGAAAAAGAGGGTTGCGAGCAGCGCGCGTTTGAGGTTGATCCGATGCATCGGCCTCCCATCGGGCGCTGAGATCATACGCGTATACTCCCGAGTGTCGAGGAGGATCGATGAACTCTCTGCAGAAAATCTCCGGTTCGTTGGTGATCGCAGTCGTGATCCTGGCCGCCCTTTCGGCGCCTGCGGGCGACGAGGCGCCGACACCTCCAGAATCGGTCGGCAAGTGGCTGGTGCTCGGTCCGTTGTCTGCGCCCCTGCCGGCCTTTGACGAAGGCGACCGGAAGGGTAAGCTGAAGGGTCTCCTCGAAGCGAAGATGCTCAGTCGCGGTCTCGGGCTCCCGGTTGCAGGAGAGCCGGTGACGTGGTTCGGGGGCGAGGAATCATGGCGGGAAGTCGATGCGAACGCCGAAGGATTCGTCTCGTTGAGCGTTCCCGACGCCGCCGGCGATCACACCGGCGCGGTGACCTGGCTGGCAACATCCCTCTCCGCGGGTCGGTTCATGGTGCTCCGGCTCGAGGTCGAAGGTGAGCACCCGATGGCGGTCACGCTCGACGGCCAAGAGATCGAGTTGGAGGACGGCGCGGATATCGATTTCGAGCCTGGCAACCACACCCTGATGATCAAGACCGTCCTCAACCCAGAGAGCGAGGAACCTTGGTC
Source organism: uncultured Thermoanaerobaculia bacterium (assembly GCA_965364305.1). Classification (GTDB taxonomy): domain Bacteria; phylum Acidobacteriota; class Thermoanaerobaculia; order Thermoanaerobaculales; family Sulfomarinibacteraceae; genus Sulfomarinibacter. The sequence continues at coordinate 8,164 of CBDTWX010000178.1, read as the reverse complement.
GATCTCAACCTCAATTGCAGGTGATTTCGTTGACAGGGTGGGGGTCTCGGTGGCGGGGGAGCGTGACCTCGGCATCCTCGACATTCTCGACGCAACCACTGTCACCGCGTTCGATCTTTCTCCAGGCGGCACCCTGGCCCTTCTCAGCAACGCGAGGGTGCGGCCCGGTACGAAAGATCGTGAAACCTGGGTCGAGCTGCGGGCGACCGGCGATGGAGGCCTCGTGAGCAGCTGGCGTGGTTCTCCGGACATGAGTCAGGTTCAGTTCGCACCGACCGGGAATCGCTTCTCCTACGTGACCCGGGATGCAGACAAGAAGACATCGGATCTCTGGGTTGTCGATCTCACCTCGGGAGAGACGCGTGAGGTCGTCGCTGGGGTGGAGAACTTGGGGAGTTACTCCTGGTCGCCGACCGGCGCGGCAATCGTGTACTCGTCGACCGAGGAACCGGAGGAGGACGAACGTGGGATCAAGCGGCTGCGCGGTCTTCTCGATCGGATGGCGGACCATCGTGAGATCGGCTCCCTCTACCTTGTGACCCTGGCAGACCGCACATCACGTCGCCTGACCTCGGGTCCGATGACCGCGAGCGCCGGCGCCTTTTCGCCCGACGGGAGGCGTCTCCTGGTCACTCGGGAGGTCGAGGACTTCTCACGTCGCCCATACTCGCGAACCGAGCTGTGGGAGATTGATCTCGGTGCGGGAGATGCGCGTAAGATGCGCGACTGGTGGTGGCTCCACCAGGTCGAGTACGCGCCGGACGGCAATCGGCTGCTGATTCGGGCAGGCCCGAGCGAGTTCGGTGAGATTGGCATCGCCCCAGGTGTCATCGAGCCGGTCAACGATTTTGACGGGCAGCTCTACATATGGGATCCGAACGACGATTCTGTCGAGGCGGTCACACGGAATTTCGATCCAGCTGTCATTCGAGCACACTGGAGCCGTCGTGACGGTGCAATCTACCTTTTGGCGGTCGATGGCGAGTACAGAAACATCTACCGCTTCACACCAGAAGATCGTCAGTTCCTCCTCCTCGAGACAGCGGTCGAGACCGTAGATTCGTTCGACGTCGCCGATCACGCATCGACACTGATCGCCGCTGGTTCATCGGTCTGGCGGCCGCAAACGGTTGTGGTCCTCGACGATGCGGGGGCACCTCCCCGCGTGCTGTTCGAACCAGCCACCGAGAGATATTCGAACGTCCGCCGGGGTGACGTCGAGCCCTGGAACTTCACCTCGTCTGACGGCCGATCTGTCGTCGGCAGGGTCTATTTACCCATCGGATTCGATCCTGCGGGAAGCTACCCGGCAATCGTCAATTATTACGGCGGCACCTCGCCCATCGATCGCTCCTTCGGCGGGCGCTATCCGGCCGAGTGGTGGGCCGCAAACGGCTATGTGGTCTATGTGCTGACGCCAACCGGCGCCTACGGCTGGGGCCAGGAGCGGTCGACGGCCCACGTCAATGACTGGGGAGAGATCACCGGACGTCAGATCATCGAGGCGACCAGGGAATTCCTGGAGGCCCATCCCTTTGTTGATCCGCAGCGGATCGGTTGCATCGGAGCGTCGTACGGCGGATTCATGACCATGCGCCTGGTCACCGAGACGGATCTCTTCGCGGCGGCGGTCGCACATGCGGGAATCTCGGCGCTTTCATCGTATTGGGGAGAGGGTTACTGGGGCTACAGCTACGGCGCGGTCGCAAACGCTGGTAGCTTCCCCTGGAACCGTCGCGACATCTTTGTCGATCGGAGCCCGCTCTTTGCCGCCGACAGGGTGACGACGCCGGTGCTGCTCACCCATGGAATGGAGGATCCGAACGTTCCACCCGGCGAGAGCGACCAGTTTTACGCCGCGCTCAAGCTCCTCGGGGTCCCGGCCGAGTACCTTGGAGTCGACGGGCTCGGGCACCTCATTATGGAGCATGACAAACGGGCTCTGTGGTCGAAGAGCATCGTCGCCTGGTTCGATCGCTGGCTGAAGGACGAACCCGAATGGTGGGAGAGTATGTGGCCCGCGCAGTAGGAGTCTGGGGAAGAAAGAGCCTCTCATATACGTTGCTTCCAGGTGCTGTTGGAGGTAGCCTTTCAGAGATGAGCCGGTTGATTATCGCGTCAGGCATAGTTTGTTTGGCTGTTGCCGCCGTTGGGGCGCAAGAGCCTGATCCCGTACAGATTCTCTTCATCGCCGAGAACGAGGTCGGAAAGGTGTGGGTCAATACCAGCCTGACCCTGCAGCGGACGAGCGAGCCCTATCTCCCAATGGTGGTGGCAGTTCAGAACCTCCAGCAGAAGAACGCCGAACTCGATCGAACCAGTATCTGGCTCGCCGATCTCGAGGGAATCATCTATGTCATGCCTACCGTCAAAGAGTTTCGAAAGAACTACAACAAATCGAATATCGACTATCGAATGGTCTCGTACGGCGGTATCCCATGGGAAGGTTGGAGGTGGAACCGTCGGTTGGAACCGGCCAACTTCTTTCCGGACCTGAGAGCCAGGTCGGGCAGTACCACCCGAGATCGCATCACGCTGCGCAAGAGGCACGCAATCGTGAACCTGCTCTATTTCGAGCGCCCGCGGAATCTGCAGCCAGACAAGCCCTTCTTTCTCGTCGTCCACGCCGACGGCTGGGAAGCGCCAATCCGACTCCGCCTCGTTCTGAGGTGAGTTGATTCTTTTCTGATGAATTCTCCCGGAGAGTAGCCTCTCGAGGCAGCATGTGATAGATTTCACGTGCTCGGCGGAATCCGCCGAAAACCCTTCTGGGAGAGCATCATGGCTCGAGTTGAACCGTTCAGAGCTTGGCGACCACGACCGGATATCAGTGCTCAGGTGGCAAGCCCCCCATACGATGTGTTGTCGAGCGCCGAGGCGCGCGAGATGGCGGCCGGTAACCCTCTGTCATTCCTTCACGTTGTCAAACCGGAGATCGATCTCGACCCGGATACTGACATCTATTCGGACGCCGTGTACGCCAAGGGTTCGGAAAACCTTCGTCGGTTGATCGACAACGGCACACTGCTGCGCGAAAAGGTGCCGGCACTGTATCTCTATCGGCAGAAGATGGACGACCACGTACAAACCGGCCTCGTGGCGGGCGCGAGCGTCGACGAGTACGAGGCCGATCTGATCAAGAAGCACGAGCATACGCGGCCGGCCAAAGAGGACGACCGCACTCGCCACGTCGACGCACTGAACGCAAACACCGGGCCGGTCTTTCTGACCTACAGGGCCCGCGACGAGATCGATGCTCTGGTCGATCGCTTGACGGGCGCACAACCGATTTACGATTTCGTTGCCCCGGACGGCATCCAGCATGTGCTGTGGGTGGTCGATCAGGCCAAAGAGCGTGAGGCGCTGGTCGAGGCATTCGGCCGAGTCCCCGAGCTCTACGTGGCGGACGGGCACCACCGATCGGCGGCAGGAACGCGAATCCGCGCCCTGAGGCGCGATGCCAACCCCGCCCACACCGGTGAGGAGTCATATAACTTTTTCTTGTCCGTGATCTTCCCAGACAAGCAAATGAAAATCCTTGACTACAACCGAGTGGTCAAAGATCTCTTCGGTCTCAATGCGTCGCAGTTCCTCGCCAAAACGAAAGAACTTTTCGAGGTCGCGCGGGTCTCGGATGGTCGACCGGAAAAGACTGGAGAATTCGGCATGTATCTCGAGGGACTCTGGCATCGGTTGACGGCCAAGCCGCAGGGAATCCCGGGCGATGACCCGGTCAACAGCCTCGACGTGGCAGTGCTGCAAAACAACCTCCTCGCGCCGGTGCTCGGCATCGGCGATCCCCGTTCGGACGAAAGGATCGATTTCGTGGGCGGGATCCGCGGTCTGGCCGAGCTCGAGAGGAGGGTCGATTCCGGAGATTGGGCGGTCGCCTTCGCCCTCCACCCGACCTCGATAGAACAGCTCTTTGCGGTCGCGGATGCGGGTCGGGTGATGCCGCCGAAATCGACCTGGTTCGAACCGAAGCTTCGATCCGGCCTCATCGTGAGGCCGCTCGACGACGAATGAGGGGGAGTTGCAGGCAATGAAGATACTCATTTCAGACGCTTTTGATGCGTCGCTGCCTGAAAAACTCGAGGCCTTTGGCGAGGTGATTCACGACAAGAACCGTTTGCCCGAGGTGGATGTCGTACTCGTGCGATCCAAAACGACATGCAGGAGCGACTACATCGATCGGGCGAAATATTTGAGGCTCATCGTGCGGGGGGGCGTCGGGCTCGACAATATCGATGTCGAGTACGCGCGTTCCAAGGGAATCCAGGTCTTCAACACCGCGTCCGCATCAGCAGTGGCGGTGGCCGAGCTCGCCTTCGCGTTGATGATCGCGGTGCCAGCCCGCCTCATCGAAGGACACGAAGGGATGAAACGGCGCGAGTGGCTGAAAAAACAGCTCAGACGCAGCGAGCTGATGGGCAAGACTCTCGGTCTGATCGGTGCCGGGAACATCGGGACCGAACTGGCTCGGCGGGCGATCGCATTCGGCATGCGGGTGATCGCGTATGACCCACTCATCAAGAGCCACGAGTGCGTCGATCTCGTCAGCCTCGAGGAGCTCTACGCGCAGTCCGACTATATCTCATTGCACGTGCCGCTGACGGACACGACCCGGGGCATGATCGACGCTGGCACGATCAAGAACATGAAAGACGGTGTCGTGATCATCAATACCGCGCGCGGTGCCTGCGTCGTGGAGGAGGACATGGCCGGGGCGCTGAAATCCGGCAAGGTCCGAAGCTATGCCACCGACGTCTGGCACTCCGATCCGCCGGAGGAGTCGTGCCCGCTGTACGACGCACCAAACGCCATCATGACGCCGCATCTTGGTGCATCGAGCCACGAAAACATGTTGCGCATTGGCGATGTCGTGATCAGAATCCTCGAAGACTTTGTCCAACAGACCGCATAGGAGGCCGTCATGAGGAGAACCTGGAACTTTTACGCAGGCCCCGCCACCTTGCCGCTCGCAGCGCTCGAACGGGCCAAGGCCGAGATTCCTGACTGGGAGGGGACCGGGATGTCGGTGATGGAGACCTCCCACCGTTCTCCCGAGTATGACGTGGTGCACCATCAGGCGATGGATTTGATGACGGAGCTGCTCGGTCTCGATGACGACCATCAGGTGCTGTTTCTCCAGGGCGGAGCATCTATGCAGTTCGCCATGTTGCCGATGAATTTCATACCTGAAGGCGGCTCCGCCGACTACGTCAACACCGGGACCTGGTCGCAAAAAGCCCTCAAGGAGGCCAACATCATCGCCTCCGGTCGTGTCGCGGCGTCGAGCGAGGAGCAGGGATTCACCCGGATCCCGAAACCGGAGGAGTACGATCTCGATCCCGACGCGGCCTACGTCCACATCACCTCGAACAACACAATCAAGGGGACCCAGTTCTTCGAGTTCCCAGACACCGGCACGGTTCCGCTGGTTGCGGACATGTCATCGGACATTCTGTGGAGGCCATTCGATGCCAACCGGTTCAGCCTGATCTACGCTGGTGCACAGAAGAACATCGGACCGTCGGGAGTGACCATCGTCATCCTCAAAAAATCGTGGCTGGAGGCGGCGAACGACGGTCTACCGAGCATGCTCTCGTATGCCACCTACTCGTCCAAGGAGTCGCTCTACAACACCCCGCCCACCTTTGCGATCTACATGGTTCGAAACGTGCTCGAGCTGCTCAAGAACGAGGGCGGCCTGGAGGTGGTGGAGCGGCGCAACCGATCCAAAGGAGATCGCCTCTATGGCGTCATGGAGGCATACCCCGATTTCTACCGCTGTCCCGTGGACCCGGACAGCAGGTCGTACATGAACGTGGTGTTCAGGCTCCCGTCCGAGGAGCTGGAGGCAAAATTCGTCGCCGAAGGCAAGGCTGCAGGTATGGTCGGGCTCAAGGGCCACCGCTCGGTCGGAGGGTGCCGCGCTTCGATCTACAATGCGATGCCGGAGGAGGGCGTCGAAGTGCTGGCCCGCTTCATGGAGGACTTTGCCCGCAGCAACGGATGATCAGATAGGGCGTGATTCGTCCTGCTCGTGCCGTGCCCTCGAGCGCTTGCGCGAGGAGGCGGTGCTCGCGCTCGTAATCGATGAACTGAACGATGGAAGTCTGCGTCGAGCCTCTCGATCACGAGTGCGATCACGAGCACGAACGATAGATCGGTGTCGTGAACCCGCCTGTGCGTCTGCGATACCATGACGCCGTGAAACGCCTGATCATCGCCGATGCACATGTTGGTCAGGGTAAGGATGATGCCGCCGCGATGAGCGCTCTTGTCCGCCGTGCCGCGGGCGACGGCGTACGGGAGATCATTTATCTGGGTGACGGCTTCCAATATCTGATCGGCATGTCGAAGTTCTGGACCGCAGGTCTGCGGGAGGTGATGGAGGCGTGGCGCGAGGTTCGGGCGCGCGGTGTTCGAATCGTCGTCGTTGAGGGCAACCGAGACTTTTTCCTCGACGAGGCGGAGCTGGCGGCCGAGATCGATTGGAGCGGTCGCCGCTACGAATTCTCCTCGAACGATCGGCGGTACCGGCTCGATCACGGAGATCTGGTGAATCGACGGGATCTTCAGTACCGATTTTGGTCGTGGCTTTCCAAATGCGCCCCGGCCAGGGTGTGGGCGAGACTCCTCCCACAATCAGTCGCGGTTGCCATCGTGCGTCGGATGGAGGCTCATCTCGCCACCACCAACCGCAGGTTTCGCTACACAAAACCGATTTCAGACCTCGAAAGATCGGCGCGGCGCGCCTGGGGGGCCGGGGTTGACGTCCTTTTTTGGGGCCATTTTCACACCCCCTGGGGCTATCGTGACGGCAATCGACTGGCGTTGATCATCCCGGCTTGGTTGGAATTCCGGATCTGCGTCCTGGTGGACGCAGACGGCAGTTGGCATTATGTCGACACGATGTTGAATCGACGCAAAGCGGGAACCAAGGGCGGGTGATGGTATGCGCATGAAGGTTTCGATTTGACAGGATCGATTCTTCCCGGACCGCGATCTCAGCTGAGGGGGACGGTGGATCTGCCCCCGTCGAAAAGCCTCACCAACCGGGGGCTGATCGCTGCGGCGGTTGCCGGTGGCGGGACGATTGCGTCTCCACTCGACTGCGATGACACCAGGGTCCTTGCGGCCGCCCTCGCCAGCGCCGGATGGCCGGTCGATTGGCGAGAAGATATTCAGATCGGGCAGCGGAAGACCCCCCAAAAAAGGGTCTCCCTCGACCTCGCGGAATCGGGGACCGGCGTTCGACTGATTCTGAGCCTCCTGGCGGCGAGCAATGGTTTGTCGACCGTGGACGGCAATCCCCGGCTCCGCGAGCGGCCGATGAAGCCGCTGCTCGAGACGCTTGACCAACTGGGGGCCGATATTCGATCGATGGAGGGCACCCTGCCAATCGAGGTCGATGGAAAAATCTTGGACGGTGGCACGGCCATCGTGCGCCCGCAGGTCTCCTCTCAATTCGTGTCTTCGTTGGTGCTCGCCGCGCCATTGATGCGTCGAGGTCTGGATCTCGAGGTGGAGGGTCCACTTCCATCGGCACCCTATCTCGATCTTACCGAGGATGTGATGCGCCTGTTCGGCGGCAAGCTCGAGGTGAGTGCCGATAGGAGGTCGTGGAGGGTGGCTCCGACACCGTTGAAGCCAACCCGGTACGAGGTCGAAGGTGATTGGTCGGCCGCCGCATTCGTGCTGGCGGCGGCAGCGATCGCCGGAGGGTCGATTGACATCGGTCCCCTCTCCCTATCGAGTCGCCAGGGCGACCGGGCGGTCATCGAAATACTGGAAAAGGCCGGGCTCGAGGTTCAGTCCGTCGACGACCGACTTCGGGTCCGAGGTCCAGTTCGATCTCCGCTGTCGGCGGATCTTGGCGACACGCCGGACCTCTTTCCGGCTTTGGTCGCGGTTTCCGCCGCGGCCCCCGCGGGTTCGGAGCTGACCGGGCTTGAACATCTCAAACACAAAGAGAGTGATCGCCTCAGCGTCATGGTGAGCAATCTTCAGCGCCTCGGTACACGCCTGACCGTTGACCGGGATCGAGTGAGTGTGGCAGGTCCGATGAGACGAGATCACCGTTCGCCGCCGACCGTCTCCGCGGCGGGAGATCACCGGATCGCAATGGCGATGGCAGTGGCGGCGCTCGCCGCCGGTC
>CBDTWX010000177.1:0-10107 GCA_965364305.1 uncultured Thermoanaerobaculia bacterium | reverse complement strand
GTGCTCGTGCTCGTGCTCGTGCTCGTGCTCGTGCTCGTGCTCGTGCTCGTGCTCGTGCTCGACAAGAGCCATAACATCACGGTTCCGAGGGTGCAATAACGACCACGACAAGAAAAATGCGGAATTCTCCCCACGCTGTCGCGCTATTCCGTAGAGGTTCAAGAAGGAGGATTCCATGTTCAAGCGAGCTCTCACCATGGCTGTGGCGATCATCGCCATAATCGGCTGTGGCCAGCAACCGGCCGACGATGCTGCCAACTTCGTCATGACCAACGGCAAGATCTACACCGTCAACGAAGCCCATCCGTGGGCGGAGGCGGTGGCGGTCAAGGGCAAGGAAATCGTCTACGTCGGTGACAACGCCGGTGCAGCCGCGTTCGTCGGCAAGGGCACCGAGGAGATCGATCTCGCGGGCCGATTGATGCTGCCCGGGTTTGTCGAGTCCCATATCCACCTTGGGATGGGGGCCGGCACCACCTCGGGCGTGATTATGGAAGCGACCGACTCTCTCGAGGAGGTCCTGGACAAGGTCAGGGTGTACGCCGAAGCGAACCCCGACAAGAAGACGATCTTCGGCGCCAGTTACAGCGCATTCATATTCGACGCGACCGGACCGACGAAGGAGCTGCTGGACGAGATCGTTCCGGACCGCGCGGTCTACCTGATGGACCACACCCTGCACGCGGCCTGGGTGAACTCGAAGGCCTACGAAGTCGTCGGTATCACCGTGGACACGCCGAACCCTCCGGGTGGAGAGTACGTAAAAAACGCCGGCGGTGAGCTGAGCGGCTGGGTCAAAGGCGGTCCCGCCCATCTGCCGATCCTCGTGGGAACCAACGCCATCACTCAAGAGGGCATCATGAGTTCCCTGCCCAATCTCTTGGAAGGCCTGTCCGAGTACGGGTTCACCACGGTCATCGACATGGGCGCACCATTCGCAACGGAGGCGATCTTCGACGCCTATGTAGGTCTCGACAACGCCGGCGAGCTGCCCCTGCGGGTCAGCGCGACCCACTACATCAACAACGAGAAGATGGCCGAGGATGCAGCCGAGGTGCTGGCGGCGAACGCCGAACGCTGGCGAAGCGAGCACGTCTGGTTCGACACCCTCAAGATCACCATCGACAGCGTGATCGAGAATCAGAAGGCGAGAATGCTGGAGCCCTTCCTGACGACGGGTGATCCCGGAGACCTGTATCTCGGACCGGAGGCCATGAAAAAGGTCGTGCTGGAAACCGCGGCCAAGGGATTCGGGGTCACCGTCCATACAATCGGTGACGGTGCCGTCCGAGCTGCACTGGACGCGGCTCAAGCCCTGCGCGAGGCCGGGTACACGGACACCCGGTACAGCACCACACACAGCCAAATGGTCGATCCCGCCGATCGGCCTCGCTACAAGGAGCTCGACGTGCATGTGCAGACGACGGGGAACTGGGCCGTCTTCCTGCCGGCGTACGTCGATCTCATCGGTATGGAACGAACCACCACGCTGCAGTTTCCATTCCGCAGCTGGGCCGACGATGGGGTCACCATTGCCTTGGGATCCGACTGGCCTGCGACACCGGGAGGGTTTGACGACGGCGTCCACGCCTTCAACAACATCTACACCTCCATGCATCGATCGGCACCTCCAGGAAAGGCGGCCGTCCTCGGCACCGAAGAGGGCAAGGTGCTCGGGCCCACAGACCAGGTGTTGACCTTGGCCGAGGCTGTGAAAGCCTACACATTGGGCGGCGCCCGCATGCTCGGCATCGAGGACCAGGTGGGCTCGATCGAGGTCGGAAAGAAGGCGGATCTGATCGTGCTCGACCAGAACCTCTTCGAGATCGAGGCTGTGGCGATCCCCAACACCAAGGTGCTGGGCACAATGTTCGACGGCCGGATCGTGCACGACATGCTCTACGGCCTCGGCGACAGCGATCTCGTCGATCTCGACGACTATGACGCCGAGATCACCGGGATGTGCGGACATACGACCCACAAACATAAATAGAAGTGAAGTGATCTGGAATCGCGGAGGGCCGGCAGGCCCTTCGCATTTTTCGTGCTCGTGCTCGTGCTCGTGCTCGAATAGAATGTTCCAGCGATGGAGTTCGACCACGAAAAGCTGGACGCGTACCGTCTCGCCCTCGATTTCGTCGGTTGGGCGTTCTCACTGTGCGCGGATCTGTCCGGTCCTCACCGTCACGCTCGTGACCAGCTGATCCGAGCTTCGCAGTCAATTCCACTCAACATAGCGGAAGGGAACGGGAAACGGTCACGACCAGACCGGCTCAGGTTTTGGGGCATCGCGCGTAGTTCGGCCTTCGAATGTGCCGCTGCACTCGATGTATTGGTGAAATGCAATGCGAAGTCACCGGAAGTGGTGGAGCCCGGCAAGGAGACGCTGCACCGAATTGTATCGATGCTCACGAAGATGACCGGGTCAACGGGCGGTGTCAGAGAAGACGGAGTCGACTACGGAGAGAATGAAAGCGATTTCGAGCACGAGCACGAGCATGAGCACGAACACGACAAAGGCTGTGGCTGATCTGGAAAGTTTCAGCGGTGCCGAGGGCACGGGGTACCGATTCCCAGTCTGGTCTCAAGAAAATCCCAGATCCGATGCCGCATCCAGTTGAAGGAGAGCGCTGTCATCGAAAAGAACGAAGTGCGGTGGTCGGCGTGAATGGTGTAGCGCTCGGGGAGGCCCATCGCTTGCCACAAACTTTCTCGGGAGCTCTCGGGCATGCAGCGGTCTTTCTTCGAATCGATGATCAGGATGCGTGACGGGTCGGCGCGCCCCGGATACGTGGCCGGATCAACTGCGCGAAAGACCGGCTCGAGGCGGTCCGCAAATTCGCTCTGAGTCCAGCCAAACGACGCCAGGGCAAAATCCTGAGCACCGCCGGTGCGCTCGCCATCGCAAAAGGCGATGACCTGATTCGCGTGCGCGCCGCCCATGACGAGAACCGTTGCCGCAATTCGTGGTTCCTGGGTGGCGACCGTACCGGCAAGGATGGCGCCGTGGCTGAACCCGATGATCCCGATCCGGGCGGCATCGATCTCCGGCCGCGTTTCCGCCCAGTCGATAAGCCGCCGGATGTCGATCAGCCAGACTCGTTCGCGCTCCGCGCCCTCCTCCCACACCCGCATGAACGTTTCGCGATCCGCTGTCTGGGCAATCGCCGGCCAGTCGATCAAATAACTCTCCCCCAGCATGTTGAGCACATGAACTTCACCGTTGCTCGCCTTTTTGAAATGGCGGGTCATGGTGCGCGGCGGGTAGGTCGTATTGCCCCAGATCGGCAGCACGATGATCGCCGGCCACCGCCCCGGTCTCCTGCTCTGATGAAAGTCGACCGTGACGAGGTCGTCCGTCTGCCCGTTGTCGCCGAGTGACGAAAAGTGAAGGCGACGAACCCGGTACCGTTCCGACTCGAGCTCCTCGAGCACATCGTTGTCGATGTGGATGGGCTGCTTCTCGTAGACGAACTCGGGACCCGTCGAGGAAGGTCTCTCAACTCGAGCTGAGCCATCGAACGCCACGTGGGTCCGGTGCAGCCAGCTACACCCGTTGAGCCCGAGCAATGCGACCATCAAGACAAAGGCGACCCGAAAACTCTCCAATGGAGCGGCGTTCGGGTCCGGTTGATTCATTCCGTTTCGGCTTCGGCCGGCGCCTCTTCCTGCAGGCCCCAGGGAATCTCCACCATGTACTTCGACCTGAGGCTCGATGTGACGGACCAACCCATCTCTTCCATGTTGCGCTTCGCCAACGGCGAGATCCAGTCTGCGGCCCAGATCTGTCGATCGTCCGAGTAGTCGAAGTAGAGACCCGAGAACTCGCGAAAGATCTCCGCTTCGCCCTCCGTCCAATACACCGCGTCCGCGGCCGTGAAAGCAGCCACGGCGTGATTTCGGTTCATCGCGACGGGAACCAGGGTGTGAAACAGGAACGCTCGCAGGGGAGCTACGTTGCCGTGATACCAATGGGCAACCATCAAGCTCTCGACGAAGAATAGAACCTCGGACTCGGTTTCCAGCAGCGCCGCCTGCTGGATCACGACGTGGCGGTCCTCGACCCCCACCATGCTTTGCAAGAGGGATACGACCAGAGTCATCATCGTCGGCGTCAGCACGTCGTTTTCTCCGACTCGTTGGACGAGCTCATCATCGGCGCCCATTGCACGCATCGCCTCCGCGTTGATGACGAAGATCTCACGCCAGTCCTTGTGATAGACCATCTCGGTCGCATTGGCGATGACACCCAACGCCCCGGGCATGAGCGGGATCATCAATATGCTGGTGCCGAAACCCGCCACACCACTCGCGGTGGCCACCCGGTTGAGGTGCTTCCGCAACAGCGGGTTCGTGGTGTAGGGGTCGACCCCGAGCTTTTGCGCCCAGGCGCGTATGTTGTAGTCGACATCGATGAACTTCTTGGCCGTGTTCGCGGCGGCGGTGCCGGTGAGATTTTTTTCGCCCTCGTCGGGCCCACCCGCCTTCTGCTGTTTTGCGGCATCACCGACGTCATCGGAGACCTCTTCCACGTCCCACTTCGTGCTCCGGAACATGCGCTTGATACCGCCGTAGAGCCCCCTGGTGGTCCTGATCGGGTGTGCGATGGCCTTGCCCAGGTTTTTGACCGACTCGGTAGCCGCTTCCCCCGCCGATGCGGCGCCGGCCTCCAGACGCGAAGTTTCTTCGAGACGGCTCACCGCGTCGAGCTCCCGCAGTCGGATTCTCAGCAGCGCTTCGCCGTAGACCTCAAAGGTCCCACGTTTGTCTTCCACGGTGAACTCATAGAGGGCGTCGACGGCACGGATGCCGTCGCGGACCTTGTGGTGCTCACTCTCGACAAGCTCGGGGGGCAGCACAGTGCCGGCCGGCAGCTCCGGCGGGGTTTCATACTCGCTCGCCGTCGTTGTTCGTAGAGCTGGCAACAGCAGAAACACAGCGCAACCGAGCGCTGGGATCCAACACCGGGCTGTAGGTTCTCGGTTCTTCATGATGGACCCCCGAGTCGAATGCCGTTGTGAAGAGAATCGAATCGATCCTGTCGAGCACGAGCAGGAAAGGGAAGCGGGGGCCGAAGCCCCCGCTGTTCATCGGGTCGGGACAGCTTCACCACTGCGGCTCGACGATGAAACCGTCGTTGGTCCTGTTGTCGATCACCATGCCGTAGGCCACGAACTTGCCGTTCGGGGTCTCGGTCCAGACGTCCACGTAGGCCGCCTCGATCGGCTTCTGATCCTTGAAGACCCGGTTGAGCTGGGTGTTGCCCAGCGGCTCGAGCTCGGTCTCCCCGGAGTCGATCTCGGTGCCATCGGATTTGAACCGCTTCCACTTGACGACGAGTTTCGAGTCGGTCCCGTTCTGGAATGCGATGTTCGACCGGAAGTTCTTGTTCTCGTTCATGAAGAGAATGCGCATTTTGGTCTGCGCGGGGTTGAGATCGAAATCGGCGATCCCCGGCAGACCCGTTCCGTTGTTGCCGTCTTCGGTCCGGTTGTAGGTCACGCTCTGGATCATCAGATCGTTGCTGTCGGAAATGACCGCCACGGCACCGACCGCCTGGTTGAGGTTGAACACCGATTTGAGGACGTCCTTGAACACCTTCGATTCTCCTGGCTTGACGGTGAACGCGTCCGATTCCTTCGCGGAAGAGTTGTCCGTGTCCTGCGGCAGCCACACGATCTTGCACTCCGCATCGCCACTGCCGGAGTTGTTGACGTCGAAATCGGTCACCCAGAACGATTTCTCCGCACCTTTGGTGTGCGCCGCGGACGGCACGAAGTAGGTGTTGCTCAGGTTCGGGCCGGAGGTGGCGCCGCCGACCTTGACGACCTTCTCCTTGGTATTCTCGTCGTCGCCCTTTTTGGCGGTCAGCTTGACGGTGTAGCTGCCGGGGTTGTTGAAGGTGAAGGAGGGGTTCTGCTCGGTGCTCGTGGTCTTTGCGCCGTCACCGAAGTCCCACTCCCAGCCCGTTGGGGAGCCGGTCGAGGTGTCTTTGAACTGGACCTTTTTGCCGGTCTTCGGGAAGGTCGGTTTGTAGCTGAAAGAGGCCGACAGGGAAGGAGTACTGCTGCCGCTGAGCGTGCCGCAGTTGTTGAGCCCCTCAATTGTCAGGCTGGCATTGGCCGGCGGATCGATCCCGCTGACGACAATGCACGCCTCGACATTGGGAATCAGAAACTCTTCCACACCAATCGACCCTGAGCTCGTTGAATCATCGAGGCATGAGACCGGCTTCGCGCTGCACTTGTTGAAGAGGTTGATGGAGCCGATTTCGCTGCCGACATTGACCCTTGCGCGGATCGTACATCCCTTCGTAGGCGTGAAGCACACCACCGAGTCATTCTGGCTTCTGCCGGGCGCGCAGCCGTTGCCAAAGGTAGTGTCGATCGCATCGGTGAATGTCGTCCCGCTTGGGAAGGCGTTGACCGAAACGCTGGCACCTTGTGAACCAGTCAGGACCGGCTGTCCGCTGCAACTGTCGACAGCATTCTGGGCCTGGGCCGGCACCGCCAACGCGAAGGCCAATGTGATAACCAGGTAAAGAGTTCGTTCACGCATTTCTCACTCCTCCTCGCTTTTTGATCGATTCGTCTCGTCATCCACCTCGCGCCGTTTCCATTCCAAGTCCGCAGTTGTGAGCGCGAAGATCCAACAAGCCCTCCACTGGTGCGGAGTCCACGTTTGTCCGGCGCGATATTCAGGGACAGGCAACGCACAAAAAGGAGGTCGCGATGTCGAAAACATATGCCGTGACGACTCTGGCTGTCGTGTTCGTGCTGTGCGGCGTGATGGTCTTCGCCGCCGAGGAGGTCCCGCTGGCCGATGGCCACGGCTGGGAGGCGTCGTCGAAGGTCGAAAAGGTCGCCTACATCGTCGGCGTCTCGAACTTGATGAGCATCGAGTACGCCTACCAGCACCGCAATGAGGACCCGCCGAACTACGACCAGACGATGATCCAGGCACTGTGGGACGGCGGCGAGGACGTCAGCGTGGAAACCGCCATTTCTGCGATCGACAAGTGGTACGAGGACCACCCGGGCGAGAAGGACAAGGCGGTGCTCAACGTGGTCTGGGTCTTGTGGGTCGAACCGATGTTGGCCGAGAAAGAGTGAGAGGGAGGTCGCAAATGAAAAGACGGATTATTGCATTGTTGCTCGTCCTCGGCCTCGTGACGACCTGGGGCTGCGCTACGGTCGGCGGCACGGTCGTCGGCGCCGGCCTCGGCACTCTCGCCGGTGATCCCCTGCTCGGGGCCGCGGTCGGAGGAACCGCGGGAGCGGTTGTCGATATCTTCGGGAGATAACTCCCGGCGGAGGGTTTCAGGCGTAGACTCGGGGCGGCTCCGCTCGCCGCAATATTGTGCTGGTTGACAGTGTTGACTCCCGCACCTTGGGCTCATGCACAGGCTTCCGAAAACGAGCAGGAAATCGCTGAGCGCATCGATGAGCTCGAGGCCAGGGTCGCCGAGCTGGAGGCCGAAAAGGCCGCCAAAGATACCGAACCGGTGGTCAAGGCAAAGAACAAGAACCTGAATGTGACGCTCGGTGGCCGCGTTCACCGGATGGTCATGGTGGTCGACGACACCCTGGCCACAGATGCCTTTCTAACCGACTCCGAGCAGGGGCCCACCGTACTCAGCGTGAAGGCGGAAGCCAAACCGAGTGACAAACTGACCATCGGCGCCAATCTCGCGGTCGCCATCCAGCAGAACCGGCCCTTCAAGGTCAACCAGGAGGAGCCCAACCCCGGCATCGACATCACCGGCCGGTTTGCCGAAGTGACCTTTTCGGGTCCAGCCTTCGGCAAGCTCAGCCTCGGCCGCGGCTTCGCCTCGGCCTGGCTGTCGCCTGAATTGGACCTTTCCGGCACCCAGTTCGCATCGCTGCTGCCGGTCGGCATGCTGGCGCCGGGCATGCTCTTTGTGGACGGCTCAACCAACGAGTACTCCGAGATCACGGTGGGAACGTACTTCATCGATGTGGAGAGGCTGCTGATCATCGACCGGCTGCGCTGGGACTCGCCACGCTTCGCGGGTCTTCAGCTTTCCGGTTCGGTCGCCGCCGACAGCCGGTGGGACACCGCTCTGCGGGCGAGGTACAAGCCCGGAGGATTCACCGTGGTCGGCGGCGCCACCTACCAGAACGAGCCCTTCGACGGGGTTGACCGCCGCTATGACGCCGTGGTCTCGGTACGCCACGAACCCACTGGCGTGAACCTTACGGCGGGAGGCACCAATGACCAGCTGGCCAGGGGTGCCACCGCCCGTTCGTGGATCATCAAAGTAGGGTGGTTGGCGGATCTGTTTCCGCTCGGCAAGACGGCGTTCTCAGCCGATCGCTACGATGTTTCTGACCTCCGCGTCGATGGTGATCGTGGCACTTCCTACGGCTTTTTCGTCATGCAGAAGTGGCCGACGTACGGCCTGGATCTCTATGTCGGCGTTCGCCGGTTCGAGGTGACGGGCAACCCCGTCGACCTCGAACCGTTGCTCATCGTCCCCTTCGGGGTAGTCTTCAATTTTTGACAGTCGGGACGAAAAAGATGAATCGAATATCCGTGGTGTTGATGCTGGGAGTTCTTGTGGCTACGGCCCCTGTGTGGGCCCAGCGCACCGATGTGGTCAATTTCAAGAACGGTGATCGCCTGACCTGCAAGGTCAAGGCGCTCGACCGGGGCCGTCTCAAGGTCGAAACCGACCACATGGGTACCGTGTATGTCGATTGGAAGCACGTCGCAAGCGTTGAAGCTCCGAGGACCTTCGAGGTCGAGGTCGAAAACGGCGAGGTCTATTACGGAGAACTCGCGCCCGGCAGCGAGCCGGGCGCCCTGACGATGCGCAAAACCGATCGGGTGAAGGACCTGTCAATTGACCAGGTCATATACGTCACTGAGATCAAACGCGGTTTCTTCAAACGGCTCGAAGGATCGATCGACTTCGGTTTCAACTATCAGAAGGCAAACAGCGACGTCAACTATTCGATTGGCGCCAAGGCCATGTATCGCGCAAAAATGAACGAGACCGAGCTCGCCTACAACTCGATCCTCTCAAACCGCGATGACTCACCACGTGCCTTCCGCAACGTGCTCCAGGGCACCTACACCCATTTCCTCAAGGGTCGCTGGTTCGTGATGGGCCTGGCCGGAGCCGAGCAGAATGATGAGCTCGGGCTCGATCTCCGCACCGGCATCGGTGGCGGGGCGGGGCGTTATCTCTACCAGACCAACCGGTCCAGAATGACTTTTAGCGCGGGTCTGACCACCAACCGGGAACAGTACCTCACCGAGCTATCGCCCAGTACCAGCCTCGAGGCGCTGGCCAATTTGAGCTTCGATTTCTTCATCTACGGTGATCTCGGCACCGATGTCTCGACCTCCCTGACCCTATTCCCCAGCATTACCGAAGACGGCCGGTACCGCACCGAGTTCAGCGCCAAGTACCGGCAAGAAATCGTCACCGATCTCTTTGTCAGCTTCAGCGGCTGGTACAGCTATGACAGCAAGGCTCCTGTCGCCAACGATGCGACCGTCAGACAGACCGACTACGGTGTTGTGACGTCGTTGGGGTGGGAGTTTTAGCCGCCCACCCGCCCGATGCCAGATACTCGATGCTAGATGCTGGATCCGCCCACCCTTCCAGTGGCCAGTGACCATTACCCAAACCCTTCCCCTCGCGCTCGTGCTCGAACCCTCACTACGATGAAAGGGAGAAAGGCGCATCACAATTGGTCTTTGGGGGCGATGCCAAGGAACCAGCCCTGCAATCGTTGCCAACCGCTGCGAGCCGGTTGCCGACGGACGATCCCCTCGTCGGATTCCCAATAGAGCTCGCCCTCTTCGTCGATTCCTACTCTCCAGGCATTTTCGGGGGCCATATCCCGTTCCATGATTCGAGCGACCTCCTCGCCGAACTCTTCACTCGTCACGATCATCCCCATCTCGGTGTTGATGTTGATCGATCGGGGATCGAGGTTGAGGGAGCCAATGTAAACGTGCTCGCGGTCCACCACCATCGCCTTGGTGTGGAGGGCTGAGAATTCCGATTCATTCGGCGGGGCATCGACGATGGTCGGCCGGATCGCTGGTTCTTCCTTCATTTCGTAGAGCTCG
>CBDTWX010000176.1:0-10199 GCA_965364305.1 uncultured Thermoanaerobaculia bacterium | reverse complement strand
GTCGAGAGCAAGGCCGGCGCCCAGGTGCTTGCCGACGCCGAGATCGAAATCGAGCTGCCCGACCATCCCTACGTGTCCCGAGGGGCGCTCAAGCTCATCGCCGCTCTCGATGCCTTCGAGATCTCTCCCGAGGGTCTTGACTGCCTCGATGTCGGCGCCTCGACGGGGGGCTTTACCGACGTACTGCTCGACCGAGGCGCGCGGCGGGTCATCGCGCTCGACGTCGGACGCGGCCAACTCGACTGGCGCCTCCGAACCGATCCGAGAGTCGAGGTCATGGAGGGGGTCAACGCCCGCCACCTCGATGGGATCGAGCTGCCGTTTGCCGCCGCTCTGGCAACCGTCGACGTTTCATTCATCTCTCTGCAGCTCGTGGTGCCGCCGATGCTCAACCACCTCCTGCCAAAGGCCCGGCTGATCTGTCTCGTCAAACCTCAGTTCGAGGCTGGTCGCGAGCAGATCGGCAAGGGAGGCATTGTTCGCGACGAAACCACCCGCCGTCAGACCATCGACCAGACTGTCCGTTTGTTGGAAGATCTCGGTCTCCGGCGGGTTGGCGTCATCCCCTCCCCGATCCGGGGCCAGAAGGGTAATCTCGAAGAGCTGGCGGTATTTCAGGTGCCGATCCGCCGAAAGAAACATCAGATCTGAGCCGTCCCACGACGCTTTCCAACGCGATGTTGCGAAGGAAGCCGTGCAGGCTATCATCTTCGCCGAGGAGGACGGGTGATGAGCAACAACACGATGACGGTGGCTTTCCCCGGCGGAAAACGCGTCGATGCCACCTATGGAAAATTCGAGATCGCCACCGATCAAAGCGTGGACTCGGGGGGCGACGAATCGGCCCCGGAACCCTTCGACTACTTTCTGGCCTCGCTCGCCACCTGCGCCGGAATCTATGTTCTCGGTTTCTGCCAGAAACGAAACCTTCCCCACGACGGCATCCGGCTCACCCAGAAATGGGAACGCGACGAAAAGACCAAACGCCTTCTCGAGATCCGTATCTCGATCGAGGTCCCACCCGAGTTCCCCGAAAAGTACCGCCCCGCCCTGGTCCGGGTGGCCGACCAGTGCGCGGTCAAAAAGACCCTTGAAAACCCACCAACCTTTGACGTCCAGACAGTCGTCAACAACTCCTGACCTCAATTCTCGGCCTTGAGTTCGGCAGGCTATTTCGGCTTGGTCATGCGTCCAGAACTCAAGGCCGAGAATTGAGAATTTCGAGTGTTTTTTACAGCTCGTCTGCTCGTGTGGAGATCGGTCCACGATAGTTGTGCTCGAGGCGGACCTGTGCCACCTGGGGACCGAAACCTCGGTAGGCCTCTTTGATCCGGGTCAGCGCATTAGATCGCCAGTCGACATAGGGGTTGTCGATCTGAACCGGGTCGAGACACCCGGCCAGCGCCACCTTGGAGGTGGCGCAGAATCGACTCATGAGGGTCTTGGCGAGGTGACGATCACCGTTCTGGAGCTCGTCCACGAGCACGATCGATCGCTCGATGTCGAGGCCGCGCAGCATCGAGGTCGAGACCATGGTCAAACGGTCCGTCGAGCGCAGCTCCTCCATGAAATCGTGCTCGTTCGACAGGGACAGCGACCGCACCGCCTGGAAGAACGGCTCGAGCCAGGGTGAAAGTTTGCTCTCGTAGTCCCCAGGAAGATAGCCGAGGTCGTACTGGCTTGACGCGTGCTCCGGCCGCAGCAACAAGAGTCCGTGGTCGTAGCCGTAATCGGGAGTCAGCGGCTGCGACTGCGGAGCGACCCTCCATGTTGTGGGTTGGCCGACCAGCATGTAAAGACCGGTCGCCACCATCATCCGCGTCTTCCCGGACCCTGCAGGGCCGTCGAGAACCACCAGCTGAACATCCGGATCGAGCAGGAACTCCATGGCCAGGATCTGCTGCGGATCGCGCGGGGTAAAACCCAGAATCGGCCGCGGTTTATACGTCATGCGCTTTCGATCCCAATACTGGGCAAAACGGAGATCCTCCACGCGGCCGAGATCCGGATTGGCACGGGTCAGCACAACTTCCTCGCCACAGCGAAGAACCATGCCAAGGTTCCAATGCAGATCGACGGAGTTGCGAAGAACCAAGTCGTCAAACGGTAACCACCGTTCCCCGGGTGCGCCGCTGTCGAGAAACTGCTGCACGCAGGCCTCATCGATCTCGCCATCCGCCACCCCACGGTAGATCTCGTCAACGCTCTCCAGGCTGACCTTGCCGTAGCGCAGGTTCTCAGCAGCTATCGACAAGGCATCACACTTGAGCAGGAGGTTGGAGTCCTCCGAGATCACGACCACCTCATAGCCGGGGTGGCCGTTCGACTTCGCAACCTCCGCGATCCGCTGCGCGCTCGCCAGGATGTGGTTGTCTCCGGACTCCGCGCTGTACGGCTCGGCGGTACGCCCGTCCGGTTCCCAGGCGAGAATGCCGCCGGCGGGGGTGCGGGGAAAGGCCTCCGCGTCCACCTGATGCTGGAAGAGACGCTCGACGCTGTGATGGATGAGCTGGTGGCGGCGGTACTCGAGCATCTTTCGCATCACCAACCTGGCCGCATGACGGACGCCCTCGGACTTGGAGCGCGACGCCTGCAACCGACCCAACTCCTCGATCACCTGGTGCAGGAGCACGACGACATTGCCGCCGGTGAGAAGACGATCAAGAGCGTCCGGGTTTTCGATGAGAGCAGATGTATCTGGGATGTACACCGTGCCGGAAAGGCCTTCGACGGAGTTGTGCATCGGCGGACAGTTTATCACCAATTCGCTCCTAACAATCGGCTGGGCCGATTGTCTTGTACCATGACCCCATGAGTGAAGCCGGACCGCTGCTCGTGGCCTCGGCGCCGCTGACCTGGACAAAGCGGCTGGCAGACCTGGCGGCCAATGCCGACCCCCTCCTCGCAGCCGACGGGGGCGCCAACCACCTCGCTCGGATCGGTCTGCGCCCGAAGGCGGTGATCGGCGATCTCGATTCCGTCAGCCCTCCAACGCGGAACTGGCTTGGAGAGGAAGTTTTCGTCCACCGTCCAGACCAGAATCGCACCGATCTCGATAAGGCCGTGGAGTACGCCTTCAGCGAGCTCGCGCTCGACCGGCTGACGGTCTTGGCGGCGCTCGGCGGGCGGATCGACCATGATCTCGGCAACCTCGGTCTCCTGGCGCGCCTCGCCGTCGGCGAAAAATTAGTTTTCTCGAGCTCCGAGCACAGGACCCTGGCCGTCACCGGCGAGCTCTCGATGGAAGCCCGCCCGGGCGAGACATGGTCGTTCTGGACCTACGACCCCGCGATTCGGGTCACAATCGAAGGTGTGCGCTGGCCGGTCGAAAGGACCGCACTTGACGCCGGGGGCCGTCCGTCGATTTCAAACGTGGCACTTCACGACACAGTTCGTGTTCACGCCGAAGGCGGAGCCGTCATCGTCATGCGCCAGCATGACGACTCAATTTGAAAACCCGGCTTCTGCCGGGTTTCGAAATTGACATGGCTGGGGTGCAGGGATTCGAACCCCGATCCTACGGTCCAGAGCCGCATGTCCTACCATTGGACGACACCCCACCAGAACCCCGAAGGGGGCCGAAATTATATCAACAGAGTCGCAACCGTCAACTGATTCGATGAATCAACGGTTCTGAATACTGGAAAGCTGGGGTCATACAGGATGACCTGAGATCGACACAGAGGCAGTGGCAGCGACCAGGTTCAGGGGCAGGTATTCGGGGCAGGTATCAGGGGCAGCAATCAGATTCAGCGACAGATGTCAGGGGCTGTGGGCAGGGGCAGTAGCCAGGACGCGTGAGGCCGCTGTGGTCACCTCCGGGTCGTTCGGGAAGGGAAGGTAGCCGGCGATGCCATACCGGTTCCCCTCGATCGGCCCACGCTGAGGCTGCCTCTGATGACTGTCGCTGAAGACTGTTCCTGACGCTGATCCTGCCGCTGCGCCTGCCCCTGCATCCTGTATCCGGGTGGGTGGCCGGGAATTTCTAATTCAAAATTCCTAATTCAGAATTCGTCCCTATGCCCACCCGCGGAGGTGGCAGGCCGTCGCCACCCGCTGAATCGCGATCATATAGGCCGAGTCCCGCATGAACTCGCCGGTCTCCTCGGACAGGTCGGCGACCGCGTGGAAGGCCTTGGTCATTTTCTGGTCGAGACGTTCGAGCACCTCCTGCTTGGGCCAGAAGAAGTTCATGTTGCACTGGACCTGCTCGAAGTACGAGCAGGTGACCCCGCCGGCGTTGGCGAGAAAGTCGGGGATGACGAAGATGCCTCTCTCCTTGAGCACGGTGTCCGCGTCGGGCGTGGTCGGACCGTTGGCGCCTTCGGCGATCACCTTGACCGTCGAAGAAATTTTCCCGACGTTGTCGGCGGTAATTTGATTTTTGAGGGCGGCCGGAACCAGGATTTCGACATCCTGCTCGAGCCACGCCTCCGCCTCCAACACCTCGTAGCCGTTGGCGCCCGCCTTCTCCTTGTCGATCGTGCCGAAACGGCTGGTGATCGACAGCAGGTAGTCGACGTCGATGCCGTCGGCGTTACGGAAGGTGTACGCGCACTGGTCGTCGTTGTCCCAACAGGAGACGGCCACGACCTTGCCGCCGAGCTCGATAAAGAGCTTTGAAGCGTACTGCGAAACATTTCCGAAACCCTGCATCGACGCTCGCACACCCTCGATCGACACGCCGTGTCGCTTCAGGGCCTCGCGAACCGTGAAGATGACACCGTACCCGGTAGCTTCGGTCCGTCCCGACGAGCCGCCGACCTCGACCGGCTTGCCGGTGATGAAACCGGGATAGTGGCCGCCGCTGAGCTTCTCGTACTCGTCGAGGATCCACACCATGTGTTGCGGATTGGTCATCACGTCGGGCGCCGGCACATCCTGCACCGGTCCGACATTCCGCGACACCTGCCGAACCCACCCGCGGCACAGGGCCTCCTGTTCGCGGGAGGAAAGATCGTGGGGGTCGCAGATCACACCGCCCTTCCCACCGCCCAGGGGGATATCGACAACCGCGCACTTCCAGGTCATCCAGGTCGCCAGCGCACGCACCGTGTCGACCGTCTCCTGGGGGTGAAAGCGGATACCACCCTTGGCCGGGCCACGAGCATCGTTGTGCTGCACCCGGTATCCCTTGAAGACCCTGATCGAGCCGTCATCCATCTTCACCGGAACGGTGAAATGAAACTCGCGCTGCGGCCACCGGAGGAGCTCGCGGATCCCCTCGTCGAGCTGCAGCTTGTCGGCCACGGCATCAAACTGCCGTTGCGCCATCTCGAACGCGTTGAACTCTTTCGCCATATTCGCCTCCGTAGCACAACAATCGTCTGCGCGCGCGCTTTATACGCCTCGCATTCTCGCACGTCAACACCCTTTTGCGCCAATTTTCACAAACTTCGGCCAAGGATTTTGGAAGGCGGGCGCGGGAGCGCGTACTCACCACACAGCTGGCCGATGCTCGATGCTGAATTCTGGATGCTGGATCCGCCGACCCACCCCAACAAACGCAGAGATGCAAAGGCGCAGAGCCCACCCATTTACCCGGATCCAGGGTTCAGGGATCAGGATGCAACGCCAGTTGACAGCATCAGGTACAGCGCTAGCTTCAGATTCAGCATCTGCGGCAGACGCCGCACCGGCGAACCGGTCGACCGTCCCGTCACGAGATTGGATGGAGTAGGCGCCAAGTCATCGCGCGAATCTCGTCGAAGAGTCTCAAGGCGGTTGTTGCCTTTCCGCGATGCACGGCACCGGTGACGCAGAGAAGGCTGAGGTGGCAGTCGACCTCCTTTGCCGAAGCATAAGCAATCCGCCAGTGATGGGCCCGATCTCTTCCGAGCCTCCCATGGCCCTCTGCGAGGTTTGCAGGCACCGACGCGGCTGATCGGATCACCTGATCGGCGAGGCTCTTCAATGGAGCCGGCACCCGTTTTGAGAGATCAATTGCCAATCCCGCGGCCTCGAGGGCCTTGCGGTAGGCGATGAGGTTACCGTTGTGGGGCGTGTCAGACATGGTCACCTCCGGGTCGTTCATACCCCGCCCCCAGTCGATGGGTGGCCCGATGTCAAGGGTCGTCCGACGACCGGCCTCCGAGGCCGGCTTGCCCTTTACATCGGGACACACATCGACTACCCATTCCTTTTTGAACGACCCGGAGGTGATCATGTCGCACTCACCACAGGTCGCTGATCCCGCCGCTGGTCACTGGCGCTGCCATCTGCCGCTGTCCCCGTCCCTGATTTCTGGCGCTGATTGCTGCCGCCGCCCCTGTCGTTGCGTCGGACGCCGACTCGGATGCGGGCACGAAAAAGCCGGGGTCAGCGCCCCGGCCTGAGATTTCTGGCTCCGCAGGAGGGATTTGAACCCCCAACCTAGTGGTTAACAGCCACCCGCTCTACCGTTGAGCTACTGCGGAACATCAGTGACAAACGCATATTGTAGGCATAGGCCGGCGAAAGTCAACCGACGGCCGATGGGCGCAACAGGGTGAAGACCAGCCGAGCCATCGGTGCATGCGAAAAAGCCTTCTGAAACTCCGCCAACGATTGAAAAGAGGATGTCGCCAGTCGACGCCCTTCGCACTGGAGCCGAAGCCGCTCGCCCTGGAGGGGCCACGGATGGACGCGCCACGCGGTGTCTTCGACCTTTTCGAAGATAATGCTCATTGTCGTGCCGCTGGCGCTCTCCGCACTCACCTCGAATGGAGACGGCAGCGACGCACAGAGATAGACCGAAACCCGATCACAGGCGTCGAGAAGGAGGGCATTGACCTGCCTGCCGTGCCCCACCAGATACGCCTGATAACGTGCATCCGCCTCCAGGTCTTCGCGCCACGCGCGCTCCAGCCCCTCCATTTCGGCGGCAAAGCTCTGCGCCATTCTCGCACCTGAATTGTCGCCCCGCTCGAGGAGATCGTCGATCTTGCGTTCGGCCATACCGGCGAAATGGGCCGCCACGAGAAGACCCGCATAGCGGTTGTGCTGGGCGCATCGCTTTACGCTTTTGCGCCAGATCGCCAAATGATCAGCGACCGGCATGCGATCGAAGGCGAGCGGTCGGTTGTCCGCATCCAGCGTCGGAGACTCGTCGAAATCGCTCCACCCGCAGTCGTGGAGCAGCACCGCGGCAAGGGTTTCCGGCAACGGAGCCGGTCGGGCAAATGACCTGTTTCCCCAGTGCTGAGCCACCTGCCACGCGAGCCAGGCGTGAGAGACCTGAGGGATCAGATATGTTCCGGATGGGTCGTCACCACGATAAGTAAACACTCGGCAATTCTACACCGAGCCGCAGCAACCGCTCAGTGTAGAATTGCCCTATGGTGCAGTTCGGAACCTCCGGGTGGCGCGGCATCATCGGCCGCGAGCTGACCTTCCGTCGGGTCAGGATGGTTGTGCAGTCGATCATCGAGACCCTTCGCGAAGAGGCCGATCCGGTCGAGCGGATCGTGATTGGCTTCGATACCCGGCTGCTCTCCGAGAAGTTCGCCAAGACCTCCGCCCAGCTCATCGCCTCGAACAGGATTTCGGCCGAGCTGACGCCGCGCGACGTCCCTTCGCCGGTCGTTGCGTCGATGGTGCTGGAGCGCTCGGCGGCGGCCGGTATCACCTTCACCGGCAGCCACAATCCTCCAGAGTACAACGGCCTCAAGATCTATACATCGGATGGGATTCTCGCTTCGCAGGATTTCACGGACAGGGTGGAACGGTGTTTCGACAGGCTCGAGAAAACCTACGACGACACTTTTTTGCCCCACGCCGAGTTGATCAACACCCACGACCCCAAGCCTATTTATCTGAAGCGCATGCAGGATCTCATCGACTGGGAGGCGATTCGAGCCTCCGGCATCAACATGGTGGTCGACCCGCTCTTCGGCAGCGCACGCGAGTATCTCGATCACATCCTGCTTGAGAACGAGGTCGAGGTGGACGTCATCCATAACACCCGCGACCCCTACTTCGGGGGCTACGCGCCGGACTGCACGTCGGAAAACCTCTCTCGGCTGCGCGACGTAATGCGCCGCACGAACGCTGATCTCGGTCTCTCGACCGATGGCGACGGTGACCGGTTCGGAATCCTCGATCATGGCGCGAGGATGTGCGATTCCAGCTCGACCCTTGCCCTGATCCTCGACTATCTGGCGCGACGGAGAGGCCTCAAAGGAGGGGTCGGCTGCACCATCGCCACCTCTGGGCTGATCAACGCCGTCGCACGCTCACATGGCCTCGAGCTCGTGGAAACCCCGGTCGGTTTCAGGAACTTCGGCCCGCTGTTGGTCGATGGGACCCTCGAGTACGCCGGGGAGGAGAGCGCCGGGCTGGCGTGGGCCAAAAACCTCCCCGAGCGCGACGGTGTCCTCGCCTGCCTGCTGGCCGCGGAGATGGTCGCGGTCGAGGGTAAGGGAATGGCCGAGCTCGCACACGAGCTGTCCGCACGGGTCGGCAAGTTTTCCTTCCGGCGTACCCAGATTCCGCTCAGCGAGCGAACCCGGGAGATCTACCGTCAACGGTTGGGTCAGAAATGGAAAACGGTCAACGGCCTCAAGGTCACCGAGGTCGACCGTCGGGATGGGCTCAAGTTGATCTTTGAAGGCGGAAGTTGGATCCTGATCCGCATCGCCGGCACCGAGCCCAAGATCCGACTCTATGCAGAAGGGCGCTCGGCGGAGGAGAGGCGGCATCTCATGCATCTCGTACGACAGCTCTTTTCTCAACGGAGGTTGTGATCATGTTTGATATCGAATTCGTGACCGGCAGGGAGGTTCTCGACTCCCGCGGAAATCCAACGGTCGAGGCCGAGGTCGTGCTTTCGGGCGGCGCCGTCGGACGGGCCATCGTCCCCTCAGGCGCCTCGACCGGCTCCCGCGAGGCCCTCGAGCTTCGAGATGGCGATTCCGAACGCTTCGGCGGAAAGGGCGTTCTGAGAGCCGTTGAACACGTCAACGGCCCACTCGCCGAGGCGGTGGAAGACCTCGATGCGCGTGATCAGCTCGGTGTCGACCAGAGCCTCATCGACGCCGACGGCACCGCCAACAAGGCCGTCATGGGCGCCAACGCCATGCTTGCCGTCTCGCTCGCGGTCGCCCACGCCGCTGCGGAGGGAAGCGGTCTGCCGCTGTATCAGTACCTGGGAGGGTGCGGCGCCCGCGAGCTGCCCGTACCCATGATGAACATCCTCAACGGCGGCGCCCATGCCGACAACTCGGTGGACTTCCAGGAGTTCATGGTGATGCCGGTGGGTTTCAGCACCTTTTCCGAGGGCCTTCGCGCGGGGGTCGAGATCTTCCACACCCTGAAGAAGGTCCTCAAGGAGCGCGGGCTGTCGACCGCGGTGGGCGATGAGGGCGGCTTTGCTCCCAATCTGCCTTCCAACCGTGCCGCCTGCGAGCTCGTCATGGAGGCCATCGACAAAGCCGGTTTTGCACCCGGCGACCAGGTCGCCCTGGCGATGGACCCCGCCGCCTCGGAGTTCTTTGCCGACGGTACATACAACCTCACCGGAGAGGGCCGCGAAGGGCTGACTTCGGACGAGATGATCGAGGTCTACTCCGGGCTGGTCACCGATTTCCCGATCGTCTCGATCGAGGACGCCCTCGCCGAGGGCGACTGGGAGGGTTGGAAGAAGCTCGCCGACACGCTCGGCGACCGGATCCAGATCGTCGGCGACGATATCTTCGTCACCAACCCCGAGATTATCCGCGAGGGGATCGAGAAGGGAGTCGCCAACTCGGTGCTCATCAAGCTCAACCAGATCGGAACGCTCTCCGAGACCCTCGACGCCATCGAGATGGCGCACCGGGCGGGCTGGACGGCGGTCATCTCGCACCGTTCCGGCGAGACCGAGGACACCACCATTGCCGATCTGGCGGTCGGGCTCAACACAGGTCAGATCAAGACCGGGTCGGCCTGCCGGACCGATCGCATTGCCAAGTACAACCGTCTCCTCCGGATCGAGGAGGAGCTGGAGGACGTCGCCCGCTACCGAGGTCTCGCGGCGCTGGCGCGCGGGAGAGGATGAGGCGGGCCTCATATATCCTGCTCGCCCTCGCGGCGTTGGTGGCCCTGGGCCTGCTCTCATCGATCGTGACCGCCGGTTTCGACGAGCTGGCCGCGGCTGAGGAGGAGCGCGACCGTCTCGAGAAGAGAAAAATCGAGCTCGGCACTCGCATTTCCGAGCTCGAGTCGACCCTCGAGGCGATCCA
>CBDTWX010000175.1:0-10217 GCA_965364305.1 uncultured Thermoanaerobaculia bacterium | reverse complement strand
AACCCGCCAGCCGATCCGGGTCGACCCAGGGCTGCTCCTTCAGCCAGCGCGCGGCGTCGAGCTGGTCGGCCACTTCGATCTCGCCGAGACGGCGGTGGACCACGGTTTCGAAAGCGTGGCCGCGTGCCCACGTCCCCCGGTTGTCGACCGTGAAGACGGCGATCCCCATGTCCGCGATGAAGCGGAAGGTGTTGTGGATGGAGGCCCGCCACTGGTCGATCGTGAGCTGCGAGTGCGGTCCGCCGTAGACGTATTGGACCACCGGGTATCGTTCGGTCGGGTCGAAACCGCGGGGGCGGATCAACAGCGAGTAGAGCTCGGTGCCGTCGGATGCGGTGATCGAGCTCTCCTCGATGGGCAGGAGATCCCACCCCGCGAGCTCGTCGCCCGACTCCCACAGCTGCCGCCGGAATCTTCCGTCAGCCGTGACGAGGTCGGCGCGCGGCGGTGTGTCGCGAGTCGACCACTGATCGATCACAAGGGTGCCATCGGGTGACACGTCCCCGTCGTGCGCACCGCGAATCTGATCACCAAGAAGGGTGATCTCGCCGGTCGCCATCGTGACCCTGTACAGGTGGCGCCGCCTCGGATCCTCCCGGTTGGCTTTGATGAAGACGTGCTCCGCGGCCGGGTCGACGCCGAATACCTCTTCGATCTGCCATTCGCCCTGTGTGAGCTTGCGCTCGAGCGTACCGTCCGCGCCGTAGAGATAGAGATGACGCCAGCCGTCACGCTCGGAGGTCCACAGAAAGCGCCCGTCGTCGAAGAAATGGAGGTCATCGCGGATGTTGATCCAGGCCGGGTCGCGCTCGGTGAGGAGGGTCCGCACCTCGCCCGTTGCGGGATCGGCGACCATCAGGTCGAGGACCGACTGGTCGCGGTTGAGGCGTTGCGACCACACCTCGCCTGCCGGCGTCCAGCCGGCCCGGACGAGGTAATAATCCCCGTCACCCGTGCTCATCCACACGGGGTCGCCGCCGTCGCGTGAGATCACCCCAAGTCGAACACGAGGATTTGCTGTGCCGGCCTTGGGATAGTGCTGGCGCTCGAGCTCGGGGTAGGGGACGCTGTCGCCGGTGATCGGGACCACGCCCACCGGCGACTCGTCAAACTGCAAAAAGGCGAATCGTGCGCCGTCCGGGGACCACCAGTAGGAACGCTCGACTCCGAGCTCCTCCTCGTAGACCCAATCGGCGACTCCGTTGAGCAACTGGTCGTTATCGCCCCGGTCGGTCACGCGATGGGTGATTCCCGTCGCAAGATCGAGCCAGAAGAGGTCTCCATTCCGGATGAATCCGATCTTCGAGCCGTCCTTACTAAAGGCCGGGTAGATCTCTGGCGACGGGTCGGCGGTCAGGAAACGCGCGGTGCCGGTCTCCAGATCGAAGGCGAAGAGATCGCCGGAGTGCCCCCCGATCAGCAACTCTCCATCGGGGGAGAGAGTCGGGGTGCGACGCTGTGATGCCGAGCTGTTGACATCGCTCATTCTGGCTGTTGACCGATGGGTTCGCCGTTCCTCCAGCTCCTTCAGCACGGCGGCCCAGTCGGCGATCTGAACGCGCTCTCCGGATCGAACAGACTGCCGCCACAGCAGCTTTTCGTCACCGCGGTTCGTCCAGTAGATGATGTGCGTGCTGTCCGGTAGCCACATCAGGCCGGAAAGTCGTTCGAGCTCGAGGGCCTTGTCCTCGAAGAGCGCCTCGAGGGTGAGCCTTTTCGGCGGTTCGTCGGACCATCCGGCGGCGCCGGTCAGACAACAGATCGACACCATGAGCAGAGCGGTGAGGCGATGGCGCATGGCGACCCTCCCGGCGAGCAGTGTACCCCCGCCGGAAACTCTTCCCTTCAGCTGTCGTTTTCGAGGGCTTCGAGGAGCTGCCGGACGGTGTCGACGATCGGGGAGGGGACAAGAAAGATGGTCGTGCCTGCGCCAGGGTTGTAACGCATCGGCGACAGGGCGCCGCGAAAGGTGTCGAAAGACTCCGCGCCGGTCGTCACAAAAGGGATGTTCTCGCTCTCCAGAAGCCCCTTGACCACCACGACCTCGGTCGGGTCGGAGGTCTGGAAAACTGGTTCGACCTCGGTGTAGTGGGTCTGCTCGCGCGGCGCCGGTTCATCGGGCGGCAGCGTGTCGACGAGATACTCGCCACACGTCGGGCAGGTCGTGATGCCGGCGACGAACTCGGCGTGGTTGCCGGTGGCGACGAAATCTGGGCACAGCGTGTTTGGACAGAACATCGTGGACCCTCCCTTGGAGGGGATTATCGCCCCATGGCCGGGATTCGTCTATTGATCCTTCGCAGAAATGCCGCGCTGTGGTTCAATTCCTGGTGATGCAGAGCGGTGCCAGTCTCGAGGTCTATGAGTCGGGTGGGCCACCGGTGGAGGATCTGGCGCGCGAGGGGTGGTTGCTCGAGCGCGCCGCCTCGGGCATCCTCGGGCTGTTCGTGACCTCGTGGCGGGGGCCGGTGGCGGTGCTGGGCTACGGTCAGAGTTCCGAGGACGCCGATCTCGAGTGGTGCCGCTCCCGAGGTGTTCCCGTGCTGCGGCGGCTCACTGGGGGCACCGGCGTGGTCCACAAAGGGGATCTCGGCGTCGGTCTCGCCCTTCCGCAGACACATCCCTGGGCCAAGGGAATCGTCAGCCTCTACGGCAACTTCCTCGACGCCCTCGAGCCGGCTCTTCGCGCCGTCGGCGGCGAGGTCTCTCGCCTCGATGATCCACGCCGAGGGAGCCGAGTGCGTTCGTCGATCTGCTTTCTCGATCAGCTCTCCGACACCCTCGTGGTGGACGGCAGGAAGGCGGTGGGTTGCGCCCAGACCCGGCGTCGTGGCGCGGTACTGATCCACGCGGCGGTCTTGCTCGGGCTCGACGCGGAGATCTACTCGCGGATCTTTCGAGTGCCCGAGGAGGAGGTGCTGGCGGGGCTCGCGCCGGCCGTCGAGGGCGCCGATTGGCGTGTCGTTGGGGCGGCGATCGCCCAAGGACTTGCCGGGGCGTTTGGAGTCGAAATCGACCGCCGACCTCTCGAGCCCGTCGCCGAGCGTTTTCTCGAGCCCTATGACGACCCGCACTGGGCGCCTGTTCGGTAGCAAGAGCGGTTTCGGCGTTACTGCGGCTGGTTTCAGGGCCAGGATCAGCGCCAGGAACAGTGACAGCCGTCAGGTTCAGCGGCAGGTGCCGGGAACAGCGATCAGGGGCAGAGTCCAGGTACAGCGACGGCCCTCAGGGGCAGTGGGCAGCGTGCGTGAGAACGCTGAGGTCACCTCCGGGTCGTTTGCGGAGCGGTTGAGAGAGCCATGGAGGTCGATAGTGTCGATGAAACGCCAGTCTCCCACCCGCCCAGATCCTTCGATCGTCGGACTCACTCAGGATGACATGTGTTGCGATTGTCTTGGCGAGGTTGTGCGGGCCTCCGACGAGCGGTATGGCGCCTCAAGCTGTCATCCTGAGGAGGGTTCCTCCCGACGACAGATCCGTTCGACTCGGCCGAAGGCCTGGCTCAGGACAAGTCTGGGTGGGGACTCTTGGGAGCGCGATACCCTGCTTCAGGTACCCCGTGGCTTCCATTCGGGTGGGTGGGCGGAACGTTCCAACGTTCAACTTGAAAACGTCAAGATCCCGGGGGAAGGTGGGCGGGAATTCAATATTCAAAATTCAACATTGAATCGTGACGGCGGGTAGGTGAAACGTTCAAACGTTCGAAGGTTCAACTTTCAAACGTTGTGATCCAGCAGCCGGCATCGGGAATCTGAACAATCGGAGACGGAAAGCGAGACGGAGACGGGCACGCGGACGGGCGGTGGCGAAATACCCTGATACGATGGCGTGTTGTCTGAGTTTGAACAGGGGAGAGCGTAAAGGAGAGCGGATGCCTCGGATGAAGGTGTACGAAGCGGTCACGGAGCGGATCGAGATCCTCGACACCGAAGGTGGCGTCGACGATTCTCTGATGCCGGAGATCGAAGCCGATCAAATCCGTGGTCTCTATCGAGACATGGTGCTGATGAGGAGCTTCGATAGCAAGGCGCTCAAGCTGCAGCGTCAGGGACGCATGGGAACCTGGCCGCCGATCAAGGGTCAGGAGGCCGTACAGGCCGGCGTCGCCCTGGCGATGGAAAAGAGGGACTGGTTGATCCCCGCCTTTCGCGAGCACGGAATCATGGTGCTGCACGGCGTTCCGCTCCACCTCGTCTACGCCTACTGGGCGGGCGACGAGAGGGGCTCGTGTTACCCGGAAGATGTGCGCTGCTTTCCGGTTGCTGTACCGGTCGGCAGCCAGTGGCAGCATGGCGCCGGCGTCGGGCTCTCACTCAAGCTTCGCAACGAGGACGCGGTGGCGGTGACGCTTGGCGGCGACGGTTCGACCTCCGAGGGCGATTTCCACGAGGGCCTTAACTGCGCCGGGGTCTTGGGCGCCAAGGCGGTCTTCGTCATTCAGAACAACCAGTGGGCGATCTCTGTGCCGCTCCACCAACAAACGGCCGCCGAAACGCTCGCCCAAAAGGCCCACGCGTATGGCATTCCTGGGATACAGGTCGACGGCAACGACGTCTTCGCCGTTTACGTCGCCGCAACCGAAGCTATCGAGCGCGCCCGAAGCGGGGGCGGGCCGACCCTGATCGAGGCCGTGACCTACCGCCTCGGTGACCACACCACAGCCGACGACGCCAGCCGCTACCGCAAGGACGAGGAGCTCGAAAAGTGGAAGGGCCGCGACCCGATCCTCCGGCTTCGGCTTTACCTCGAGAAAAAGGGTCTGTGGGACGACGACCAGGAGGCGGTGCTTCTCGAAGAGGCCCAGAGTTGGGTCGACGGCCAGGTCAAGATCCTCGAGGAAATGCCGTCGCAGGAACCGGAGGAGATCTTCACCTCCATGTATGCCGCAATTCCGCCCCATGTCGCCGAGCAGATGGAGGAGCTGCTCGCGGAGGTGCGCGCATGACCGCGCAGAACGCAGATCGGCAGCTGCACGCGGTCCCGGAGGTGGCGGCCGAAAAGCAGACCATTGCGATCGCGGTGCGAGACGCCATGCGCCAGGAGATGGAGCGGGACGACCGGGTGCTGGTGCTCGGCGAGGACGTCGGCGTGGATGGAGGTGTATTTCGGGCCACCGAAGGTCTGATCGAGCAGTTCGGGCCGGACCGAGTCATCGACACGCCGCTCGCCGAAAGCGCGATCATCGGTATGTCGGTGGGTCTCGCGGCCACCGGTTTTCGCCCGATTGCCGAGATCCAGTTCATGGGTTTTGTCTATCCGGCGATCAATCAGCTTTTTGCGCACGCGGCCCGTCTGCGCAACCGCACGCGCGGTCGTCTGAGCTGTCCGATGGTCGTTCGCATGCCGTACGGGGGTGGTATCCATCCGCCGGAGCATCACTCCGAGAGCTACGAGGCCCTGTTCCTCAACACTCCAGGTTTCAAGGTCGTGGTGCCATCGAACCCATACGACGCCAAAGGCCTTTTGACAGCGGCAATTCGCGACGACGACCCGGTCCTCTTCATGGAACCCAAGAGGATCTACCGTGCCTTTCGCGAGGCGGTGCCGGCGGATGACTATACGGTGCCGCTCGGCGAGGCGTCGGTGGTGCGCGGCGGCGAGGACGTCACGCTGATCGCCTGGGGCGCGATGGTGCGGGTGTGCCTCGATGCCTCGGAGGTACTGGCGCGCGAGAACATCGGCGCGGAGGTCGTCGATCTGCGGACCCTCAACCCGCTCGACCGCCCGACCATGATCGAGAGCGTCGTCAAGACAGGGCGCGCAGTCGTGGTTCACGAGGCGCCCCGGACCGGCGGATTTGGCGCGGAGATCGTGGCGCAGATCAACGAGCACGCCGTCTTACAGCTCGAGGCGCCGGTCGAACGGGTGGCCGGCTTCGACGTCGTGTTTCCGCTGGCCCAAAACGAAAAACTCTACCTTCCGTCACGAGAGAGAATCATCAAGGCGGTCGAGAAGGTGATGGCCTTCTGACTCGGGCCTGAACATCTCGGCAGATTTCGGGACCCATCGAGAAGCGTGTGAGGTGTGACTCGAAAACTCGACCACGACCTCGGCGACCCGCTACTATGTGGGTCCTGTGTCGAGAGGAGCTGGTCAACCGAGGAGAAGCTGAGCGATGAACGTATTCAATTTCCCCGATGTGGGCGAAGGGATCCACGAAGGAAGGGTGGTCGAGTGGCTTGTCACCGAAGGTGATACGGTTGCCGAAGACCAGCCCCTCCTCAAAGTGGAAACCGACAAGGCGGTGGTCGAGCTGCCGTCTCCCCACGCCGGCACGGTGCTCCGACTCCACGCGGAGGCCGACGCCACCATATTTGTTGGCGACCCTTTGGTGACCATCGGGGATGCCGGCGAAGAAGTGCCCGAGGAGCCGGGGCCGGCCGTTCCAGACGCGTCCTCAGAAGAGCGAGCCGAGTCAGCGCCCGAAGCTGCGGCTGCTCCGTCAGCAAGTGCCCGGCGTCCGCTCGCCACCCCTCGGACGCGTGCGATGGCGCGCCAGCTCAACGTCGATCTGCAGACGGTTGCGGGGAGCGGTTCGGGGGGCCGGATCACCGACGAGGATGTCCGGCGGGCCGCCGATGGCGAAACTCAAGCGCCTCGTACGGTTCCCGCGTCGGGACCGAAACCGGCCGCGGTCGTCACCGCGACTGCCGACGGAGAGGTCGAGCGGGTGCCGGTCACCCATCTGCGAAAGATGATCGCCAAGGCGATGAGGAACAGTAAACATACGGCGGCCCACGTCACCCACGTCGACGAGGCGGATGTCACCGATCTGATGGCCCACTACCGCCGTGCCAAACCGGTGATCGAGGAGCGTTCCGGGGTGCGGTTCACCGTGTTGCCGTTCTTTATCAAGGCGCTCGTGGCGACCCTCAAACAGTACCCTATGTTCAACGCCTCGGTGGATGAGGAAAGCCAGGAGATCCTGATCAAGAAGTACTACAACATCGGCGTTGCGGTCGACACGCCCGAGGGGCTGATCGTCCCCGTGATTCGCGACGCCGACACGAAGAACATGGTGGAGCTGGCTGCGGAGGTGGCCGACAAGGCCGAGCGCGCCAGGTCGCGTCAGCTCGGGCTCGACGAGCTCAAGGGCGGGAGCTGCACCATCACCAACATCGGACCGCTCGGCGGTGTCTTTGCGACCCCGATCATCAACTACCCCGAGCTGGCGATCGTCGGACTGCACGCGATCAAGGAGCGTCCCGAAGTGGTGGATCAGGAGATCGTAATCCGCAAGATGATGTACCTCAGCGTGAGCTTCGATCACCGCTATATCGATGGAGCGGAGGCGGCGAGATTCATGAGTGACTTGGTGCGCCTGGTGTCCGAACCCATGGTGCTGATGGCGAGGTTGTGATGGTTGTTGGATCTGTTTCCCGAGGGTGTCAGGTTGTTGTGATCGGCGCCGGTCCCGGTGGCTATGTCGCCGCCATTCGGCTGGCCCAGCTCGGCAAGGATGTGATTCTGGTGGAGAAGGCCCCGTCTCTCGGTGGGGTATGCCTCAACGTGGGCTGTATTCCCTCGAAGGCGTTGATCCACGCCTCGGATCTCGCCCACGAGGCGCAGCACGCCGAGAATATTGGTTTGACGGTCGAAGGCCTGAGTATCGACATGCCGAAGATGGTGGCGTGGAAAGACGGGATCGTCGACCGCCTCACCTCGGGGGTGGCCTTTCTGTGCGACAAGAACGGCGTCGAGGTCGTCCACGGCGACGCCGAGTTCACCTCGGACCGCAAGCTGACCGTCGCCACGGAGGACGGGCCGCTCGAGATCGAGTTCGAGCAGGCTGTGATCGCCACCGGTTCGCGGCCGATGCATCTCGAAGGCTTCCCGCACGACGGCACAAAGATCATCGGCTCGAGCGAGGCTCTCTCGCTGCAGTCGGTTCCGGATCGGCTGGTGGTGATAGGAGGCGGCTACATCGGACTCGAGCTGGGCGTCGTCTATTCCAAGCTCGGATCGAATGTAACGGTCGTCGAGTTCCTGCCGGCAATCATGCCCAACCTCGATCCCGAAGTCGGCAAGACGATGACCAGGCAGCTCAAAAAGCTCAAGGTGAAGCTCCTCGTGAAACACCGGGCCGAGTCCTTCGAGCCTGGGGATCCCTCGACCGTCATCGTCCGCGGCCCCAAGGATGAGGAAGTGCGGCTCGAGGCCGACGTGGTGATGATGAGCGTCGGCCGAGTGCCCAACTCGGACGGTCTCGGTCTCGAGGCGGCGGGGATCGCCACCGACGACAAGGGCTTCATCACGGTCAACGACCGGATGCAGACGTCGGTCCCCGGCATCTATGCCATCGGAGATGTCGTTGGCGGTGCTCTGTTGGCGCACAAGGCTTACCAGGAGGCCAAAGTGGCGGCCGAGGTCATCGCCGGCGAACCCGCAGCCTTCGACAGCTTTGTGCCTGCGGTGATCTACACCGACCCCGAGGTGGCGTGGGTCGGCCTCGGTGAGGAGGAAGCGACGCACAAGGGGCACAACGTCGTCACCGGCACCTTCCAGTTCAAGGCGTCCGGCCGCGCGATGTCCCTCGACTCGACTGATGGGTTCGTCAAGGCCGTCGCCGACGCCGACACCAAGCAGCTCCTCGGTGTGACGGCTGTCGGTCGCGGGGTCAGCGAGTTCATCGGCGAGGCCACTCTGGCCCTCGAGATGGGCGCGTTCCTCGAGGATGTGGCGCTCACGATCCACTCCCACCCAACCATGTCCGAGGCACTGCAGGAAGCCGTCGAGGCGGCGTTGGGGCAGGCGGTACACATGGTGAACAAGTAGAGATCGGAATTCGGAATTCGGAATTCGGAATTCGGAATTCCCGCCCGCCCACCCGAAATCAATTTTGAATTTTGAGTTTTGAATTTTGAATTCCCGCCAGCTCACCCAAGTCAGTTTTGAGTTTTTGGTTCCGCCCACCCACCCTCAGCTGGAATTCTCAGTTCTCAATTCTCAATTCTCAATCCCCGCCCAACCACCCCGGGGCAAGAGGCCCACAGATCACACAGATAGACACCGATAGCCGCCTGCCTGGCCGGCGATGCTGACGCCAACGGGAAGGCCATACGATCACCTCCGGGTCGGTCGTGACGCCAAATCTGTCATTTCGAGCGAGGCCGAAGCCGGAGTCGAGAAATCTGTGGGGGCTGCAGGCTATGCACTTTGGAAAGCCATCCCACGGATCCCTCCACCCGGTCGCTACGCTTCCTCGGTCGGGATGACAGCTTGATAAGTCGCTCCGTTCGTCGACTGGATTGACTGCTTGGAACGTTGCTCTGCTCCCTCGGCCGAGGTGGAGAACCGGGAACCTCGGTCGGGGGACGGCTCTATCTGCGTCAATCTGCGTGATCTGCTGGTCGTCCTACGGGAGGGCGGGCGGGAACTCAAAACGAAATACTCAAAACTCAAAACTGATTTGTGGGGTGGGCGGATCGAGCGTCCAGTATCAGGTCTATTGGCCACGGAGACGTTGATGCACCGGGGACGGGTGGGTGGCATTCCGAATTCCGAATTCCGAATTCAAAATCCTTCTCTGTTACCATCTGGCACCTGGAGGTACATACGGCGATGAATCCCACGCGGCCGGGAGCTGGTTGCATCGAGGTGATTGCCGGCCCGATGTTTTCGGGGAAATCGGAGGAGCTCATCCGGCTGCTGCGACGGGCTGCGATTGCCCGCCAGCGCGTGCAAGTTTTCAAACCGAAGCTCGACAACCGCTACTCCGCAGGTGACGTGGTTTCTCACACCCAGATGCGGATTCCCTGCGAGCTCGTGGAACGCGCTGACGAGATCAGGCCCCGACTCGACCCGAGAACCGAGGTCGTCGGCATCGACGAGGCTCAGTTCTTTGACGAGGCTCTCCCCGGAGTCTGCGGACACCTGGCGAACCTCGGCAAGCGGGTGATTGCGGCAGGGCTCGACATGGATTATCGAGGAACTCCTTTCGGCCCGATGCCCACTCTCCTGGCGGTCGCCGAGTACGTCCACAAGATTCACGCCATCTGTACGTCCTGCGGCTCTCCCGCCGCCTACACCCAACGGCTGATCGAGTCCGACGAGCTGGTGGTGGTCGGCGCGACGGGAGCGTATGAGGCTCGCTGCCGGCGATGCCACGAACCCGACGGCGCTCCGCCGGCCTCAGAGCCGTGGCTCATCCCACCCATCGGTGAGGCCGAGGACAGCGATAAGGAGTGACTTTCAGCGGAGTGCCCGAGGATGGATCG